>CAZMHK010000074.1:0-15550 GCA_964566045.1 uncultured Flavobacterium sp. | reverse complement strand
TATAAGAAACAAAATAAGAATAAAAATCTTACTATTCTAAGACTAAAAAAGGGTAATTGTTTACTCATAATTCACATTATTATATTTTATATCTGTTTGAACTGACCTATAATCAAAAAACTTGTAAAATTCTAAAGAAAAACATATGGGATTGTGTAGTATTTAGCATTTAAGTTTTTAATCCCGTGCGCATGAAAAAATTACAATTCAACATCTTTTTTTCTTGATGATAATCAGACATCTCTAATCAATTATTTTTATTTGCAAATAATTAATAAAATGCATTTTGTACCTACGCCTGAAGCAAAATATTTAACACTTACGTTAAAAATATCTTAATGGTTTTACAATTTTTAACAAAAATATAATTTTTTTTAATCGCATAAAAATATTATACAACATTTAAGCTTGGAACAAATACAGTTTTTAATTTAAAAAATATAAAGCTAATTATTTCATTAATAAATTATTAGATATTTTTTCAGATGATTATACTAGAACTTTATAACTATTTGATACCCTGACCTAGTACCAAAATAAAAATTCTTAAATTTAGCGTAAACTACATAAACAGTTTTTGTAAGAAAGCTAAAGTTTAAAAACCGGTAGATAAAAAGTCATATTTCCTAATCTAAATAAGAACTACATTTGAGCATAAAAATAAGTAATAACGCTACTCTTGAATTCCAGCTTCGACGAAATACGGTTAAGTGTAGACGAATGGTAATAATTGGACTTTTAAAAAAACTAAAAAGCAAAAAAAAACAGCAGTAGCTTATTGCCTACTGCTGTCTCAAAAATGAATATAATATTTTATTGATTGAAATGTTCCTCTATAAACAGCCTTCTATACCACAGCTATTTTCAGAAACATTATTAAGTAATTGCGGTTTTATTACAAAATCACCTTCGTCCCAAACTTTATTTAAAGTGTTCACAAAAGTCTCGACATGTTGCGCTCCAGATACCGCATATTTATTATCGAATACAAAAAAAGGAACACCTTGTACACCAATTGCATTAGCCTCGGCTATATCAGCGCGAACTTCGGCAACATATTTATCTGATGAAAGAACCTCTTCAATTTCAGTAGAAGGAAGTCCTGCAGCAAGTCCTAAATCAAAAAGAGTATTGTTGTCATTTACATCCTTGCCATCCGTTAAATAGGCTTTTAGAAGCAATTCTTTTAACTCATCACCCAAGTTATACTTTTTAGCTAAATGCAACAATTGATGCGCCTTTAACGAATTAGCCATAATTGCTTTTTCAAAATGAAAATCCAAACCTGAATTAGCTGCATTTTGAGTCATGTTGGATAACATCTCCTTTGCCCAATCGGTATCTTTTCGATATTTTTCAGCCAAATGATCAACCAAGTTATCATCAGGAGAGGCAACGAAATCAGCATCTAACTGAAAGCTTTTCCATTCAATCTCCACAGCATCTTTGTATTGGAACTGTTCAAGTGCAGCTTCTAATCTTCTCTTACCGATATAACAAAACGGACACATAATATCCGACCATATTTGAATTTTTAACGTATTTTGCATCTGTTCTATAATTTAAAAAATCATTGTTTGTATATACAAATGTACAATACTAAATACAAAACACGACAGGCATTATGCTTTAATTAAGAGTAGTAGGCTAATTTTAAAACATAAAAAAACCACCAAAATTACTTTTGATGGTTTTGTATAATTGAGAATTTAATTCTTTTATGAAATAAGATCTAATACTACCGAAGGAAACAAACCTAAGGCAATATTTAATACTATTGCGATAACAGCAACTGCATATATTATTACAGGCGTCCCTGTTCTCGCCTCATTAGCATCTTTAGTAAACATGGCTAGTATAAGTTTGAAATAATAACCAACACTAATAATTGAATTGATCACAGCAACAATAACTAAGGCAAGATAACCTGCTTTAATCGTATCACTAAATAAAACTAACTTAGCAAAGAAACCTGCAAAAATTGGAATACCAGCCATAGAAAGCAATGCAGCAGTCAAGATAACCGCCAATAAAGGATTTGTTTTTCCTAGACCATGAAAGTTAACAATATCTTCATCATCTCTATTTTTACATACATATAACACCACACTAAAAGCTGCAATTCCAGCAAGTGCGTAAGCGGAAGTATAATACAATAAACTACCTGCAGCAGCAGATAGACTTAATAAAGTCATCAACATAAAGCCCGCGTGTGATATACCTGAAAAAGCCAACATTCGCTTTACATTAACTTGACGCAATGCCATAACATTACCAACCGTCATAGAAGCCATCGATATAATCACAACAACCAACTGGAAGGATTCAGAAACATCAGCGTTCATTACCGAAAGTAACTTGAACAAAGTAGCAATCGCTACCACCTTAGCCAAAGTACTCATCAAAGCTGTAGTTAGTGCAGGAGATCCTTCGTAAACATCTGGAGCCCAAAAATGGAACGGTACAGCAGCAACTTTAAACAACATACCAATGGTAAGCAAAACAATTCCGATAGGAAACCAAATAGGCAATTCAGCAGATTGAGATAATTCACTAATTTCAGTAACATCAAAACTACCCATTGCTCCATAAATTAAACAAATACCGAACAGTATAATACCCGAAGCAAATGAACCCATCAAGAAATATTTCATGCCAGCTTCGTTACTTTTTAAACTCAAACGATCACTTGCAGCTAAGATGTAAAGTGCAATAGATAATACTTCGATCCCCAGGAAGAACATGGCTAAATTTCCAAAAGAAACCATAGCAACAGCGCCGGCTAACAAAAATATTTTTATGGCAATAAAGTCAGAAATTTTAGATTGTTTTTGTTCATAAAAATTATGACCCAGAGCAACCAATAAAATTGTCAAAACAATAAATAATGTTGAAAAGGCTCCCGAAAATTTACTTACAACAATCATATTGTTGTAGAAACTAGCAGGTGTATCCATTTCAGAAATTGTCAAACCAAGTACACCCAAAAGACCAATAATCGTAATTGGAACAATGGCTTTACGTAAATTAAATATTTCAAATAAAAGGCATAAAACACCTAATCCTATTATAGCTATTAATGTATTCATTTTTTAATTGTTTGATTTAGGATTTACGAATTAGGATTTAAAAATGACTAATTCTTAACATCTGAAACCTAATTTTTTATGTTATTTTTTTCTTCTATTGTTCTTATTCCCGCCGAGAAGATTGATACCAACTCATCAGCTTCTTTTATTAATTTTTCAAGCTCAGCTTTATCACATTCTAATTCCAATCCTTTTATAAATTCCAACCAAAATAAACTTTCATCAGCTTCTTCATCTAAACTTTTAATTTATTTAAAAAATCAGCAGTCGATTTACCTCTTCAAACTGCTCTGTAATTAGCAGCAACTGATGAAGACGATTTAAAGAGCTGGTATGAAACGACATCGACAGCTTTGCTTTTATTTAACTTCATTAAGAACTTAAAAACATCTAATGCAAATTGCTTCGTTCTGTTTTTTAATTGTTCTTTAGTCATCGTTAAATTTTACTTGTCTACTCAAACTCCGGAATCCTAAATCTCAAATTCCTAAATCCTAATTTCTATTTATAATTTTAAGAATTTCTTCAAGACTTGGCGTAATCAAGTCAGTTATTGGTTTAGGATACATTCCGAAAAAGAATAACACCCCAATAATGATAATAAAAGTGGTTGCTTCAGATAAAGTAACATCAGCGAAAACTTTAGTATTGGTTTCTCCTAACATAACATGCTGATACATTTTCAACATGTAGTATGCTCCCAATATAATAGTTGTTCCACCCAATATAGCGAACCAAACATTGATTCCGTATAAACTGTAAAGAACGGTAAACTCCCCCACAAAGTTAAAGGTGGTTGGTAATGCTACAGAAGCCAATACCAATATTAAAAATAGTGAACTAAACTTAGGAGCTTGCATTCGCACGCCACCCATTTCTGAGATTAATCTAGTTTCGTATCTACGGAATAAGACTTCAGCTGCATAAAACAATCCAACAACAACAAATCCGTGAGCGATCATTTGCAAAACTGCACCACGTAATCCATCTAAAGTTAGTGTGTATGTTCCAGCTGCAATTAAACCTACGTGTGCTAAAGAAGAGTAAGCTAATAATTTTTTCAAATCTCTTTGTCTAAGTGCTACTATTGATCCGTAGATTACACCAGCAATACCAAGACCTATAAAAACAAATATATACTCTTTAGCCGCTAAAGCCGTCAGAGGTAATTGCCAACGGATAACACTGTATAAACCCATTTTTAACATGATACCCGAAAGTAACATTGTTCCAACAGTTGGTGCTTTTTGGTAAACAGCAGCCTGCCAAGTATGAAAAGGAATCAAAGGAATTTTAATTGCATAAGCTAAAAAGAAAGCAAGGAAAATCCAAAACTGCTCGTCAGCCGACAACTCCAATTGATACAAATCTTCTAACAGTAAACTTCCTGCTTTTTGGTACATGTACACAAAAGCAACCAACATAAACAAAGAACCTGCAAGGGTGTAAATAAAGAATTTAACTACTGCCCTTTTGCGTGACTCTGAATCGCCATTACCCCACAATAAAGCTATAAAGTAAATAGGAACAAGTGCCAATTCCCAGAAAACATAATACAACAATCCATCACTAGCTAAAAACGTACCTACCATTGCGAAAGACATGAACAAAACTAATGCGTAGAAAGCTTTCGCGTTTTCAAATTTAGAACCCAATGAAGAAAGGATAATTATAGCTGTAAGAACGGTAGTCAATAACAACATCGCTATTGATAAACCATCTACTTTAAGTGCAAAAGAGATATTAGGCTGCGCAATCCATTGTTGGATGAAGTTGGCATTTTGACCTAAATTATATTGATTTAGTATAACGATTGAAGCAGCAGCTGCCACTACACTGAAAAGTAAAGCTACTTTCGAAGCTAATTTATCACCCGAAAGAAAAGTGACAAAAGCACCTACTAAAAGAATAATTAAAATAAGAGATACATTCATAATATACGTTTATTGAGCTAAAAATAAATAAGAAACGATGGCACAAAGACCCAACACAAATACAAAAAGATAAAGTCCGATACTTCCAGTTTGTATTTTCTTACCTTGATAGCTTAATTCATTAGTCACTTTTCCAAATCCGAACACTAAAGCTGATAAACTTGTCTCTACAGTATCTCTAAAAAAGTTAGAAAGAACATTGATTGGTTTCACAAATATTGCATCGTAAACTTCATCAACATAATACTTGTTGTATATCGTTTTAGATAATCCAGTAAGCGCTTCGTCTTGAACAGGAACATTATTTTGCTTCACAAATTTAACATAAGCTAATCCAATACCAAATAAACCTCCAACAACAGCAACACCCATCAACATGTATTCAGTACTACCTAAATGATGCGCAGCGGTAGCTAACTTTGGCAAAATCGGAATTAAGTAGTGATTCAACCAGCTGTTTCCTGGTAAACTAATAACACCTCCTACTGTTGCTAAAATTGCCAAGATTATTAACGGAATAGTTATTAAAGCAGGACTTTCATGCAAATGATGTTTTTGCTCAGCTGTTCCTCTAAATTCTTGAAAGAACGTCAAGAACATCAAACGGAACATATAAAAAGCAGTCATGATAGAGGCGATAGACGCAACAATCCATAATGGAATATTATGATGGAAAGCAACTAACAATATTTCATCCTTAGAGAAGAATCCTGAAAACAAAGGAACACCAGAAATGGCTAATGAAGCAATCAACATCGTAATAAACGTAATTGGCATTGCTTTACGTAAACCACCCATATTACGCATGTCTTGTTCTCCGTGCAAAGCATGAATAACTGATCCTGAACCTAAGAACAAACAAGCTTTGAAGAACGCATGCGTGATTACATGAAATACTGCTACTTCATAAGCTCCTAAACCTAAGGCCAAAAACATTAATCCTAATTGGGAAACCGTAGAATAGGCCAAAACTTTTTTGATGTCGTTTTGCAACAAACCAATTGTAGCAGCAACCAAAGCAGTTGCAGCACCCACAATTGCAATTACATTTTGAACATCTGGAGTTAAATCAAATAAAAAGTTCAAACGTGTTATCATAAAGATACCCGCTGTTACCATGGTAGCGGCGTGAATCAATGCAGAAACAGGAGTTGGCCCTGCCATTGCATCTGGCAACCATGTGTACAAAGGAATTTGAGCCGATTTACCACAAGCTCCAATAAACAGTGCAAAACCTGCAACAATAAGCCAATACATATCCACATTACTTCCGGTTGTGATGGCCGCTTCTAAACTAGTATAATCAACTGTCGAAAATAAACTTCCTAAGATGAAAATTCCAATCAACAATCCTAAATCGCCAATACGGTTCATGATGAAAGCTTTCTTTGCAGCATCATTATATTCTTGGTTTTTATACCAAAATCCAATTAACAAGTACGAGCAAAGACCAACGCCTTCCCAACCGATAAACATTACCAATAGGTTACTTCCTATTACTAAAGTAATCATGAAAAAGATAAACAAATTCAAGTAAGCAAAAAACTTATGCATGTTTTCGTCATCATGCATGTAACTGATAGAATACAAATGAATTAATGATCCGATTCCTGTTACAAAAAGCAACCACAATAAAGAAAGTTGATCCAACTGAAATCCGAAATCAACTTTAAAATTGCTAATCTGAATCCAATCAAACAAAGTAATACGGATGCCTTCCGGTTGCGCTGCCAAACCTCCAAAAAAGTAAACCGTAGCTACAAAACTAACTACAACTGCCAATGTACCTATGGCACCCGAAACCGTTTTTCCAAGGCTTTTGCCAAAAAACACATTCAATAAAAATCCTAAAAAAGGAGCAAGAACTAAAACTAAAGCTATATTGGTATTCATCTCCATTTATCCTTTTAAGTTTTTTAAATTATCAATAGTAATTGAACCAAGATTTCTGAAAATAGAAACCAAAATAGCCAATCCTACCGCAACCTCTGCTGCTGCAACTGCCATCGAAAAGAACACAAAAACTTGCCCTTGTGCATCTTGATGGTAAGTTGAAAATGCTACAAAAAGCAAATTCACCGCATTCAACATAATTTCAATAGACATAAATACGATAATGGCATTTCGTCTGTACAACACTCCAAAAATACCAATACAAAAAAGTATGACACTCAAGAATATGTAATTTTCAATACCAATGTGGTTTAAAATATTATTCATCTTATTTCTGCAATTTTTCTTTTTTAGACAATAATACTGTTCCAATCATCGCCACCAATAATAATATCGAAGCAAATTCAAACGGAACCATGTATTCATTCAGTAACACTTTACCAAGCACTTTGATTGATTGATAATCCTCACCAGTAGTTACATATTCTCCAACAATTGGTTTTGAATTAATGAAAATCAATATTAAAACTGCACAAATCAAACAGAACGAAACAATAGCTCCTAAACGGGTAATTCTTGGGCGATGCACTTCTTTCTGTTCATTTAAATTCATCAACATGATCGTAAAGAGAAACAAAATCATGATAGCTCCTGAGTAAACAATGACGTGAACTATTGCTAAAAACTGCGCATTCAATAAAAGATAATGTCCTGCGATAGAGAAAAAACAAATCACTAAATAAATAGCACTATGAATTGGGTTTCGACTAAAAATAGTTAAAAATGCGGTGGCTAAAGTAATTGCAGCCAATACACAAAATATGATAAGTACTGTAGACATTAGTTAGCGTTTTTAAGTTGAGTATTTTTCATAGCCATTTCCAAAGGCATTACTAATCTGTCTTTCCCAAAGATAAAATCTTCTCTCTCATAACTTGACGGCACAAGAACTTTACTTGTTGTAAGGTAGATAGCATCTTTCGGGCAAGCCTCTTCACAAAGACCACAAAAAATACAACGCAACATATTAATTTCATAAATAGAAGCATATTTCTCCTCACGATACAAATGCTTTTCATCCGCTTTACGCTCTTCGGCTTTCATAGTAATAGCTTCAGCCGGGCATGATAAGGCACATAAACCACAAGCGGTACAGTTTTCACGACCTTGTTCGTCACGCTTTAACATGTGTTGCCCGCGGTAAACCGGACTCATGGTACGTATTTGCTCCGGGTATTGTATGGTAACCTTTCTAGTAAACAAATGCTGAATGGTGATAAACAATCCCTTGATAATCGCAACAAGGTACATGCGCTCCCAAAAAGTCATCTCCTTGTTGGAGACTAACTTTTTTCTTCCCGATAAGGATATACTTTCTATTGACATTTTTTATTTTTATTTGAAGCTTATTCCTGCTATTCGTTTCAATCTTTTATCCTGATAAAAATCAGGCTAAAAGGATTTCCACTACTATCAGGGCTAGGGCTTTCGGTAAACAACTCTAATTTCTTCCTGGTTTTAGTATAGCTAACTTAATTTATAATCCAAAATAAGCAGCAATATCAGCTCTTAAAATTACAATTCCGGTAATTATAATATTGATAATCGAAAGCGGAATCAAAATTCTCCATCCTAAGTTCATCAATTGATCGTATCTAAATCTCGGGATAGTCCAACGTACCCACATGTAGAAAAATATAAATCCACACAACTTGATGAACAAAGCACCAAACCCTAAAAGATTCGCCGCATTCACTCCCCAATTTTCAACAACCCAACTCATTCCTGGATAATTATAACCTCCAAAAAACAAGACCGCTAAAATAGTAGAAGAAATGAACATATTTGCATATTCAGCAAATAAATAAAAGCCCATTTTCATAGACGAATATTCGGTGTGGTAACCTCCAATTAATTCACTTTCGCACTCGGCCAAATCAAATGGTGTTCTGTTCGATTCTGCAAAAGCGCAAATTAAAAAGATTACAAATGAAAGTGGTTGGTAAAATACATTCCAATTCATTCCAGCTTGCTGTGCAGAGATCTCTCTTAAACTCAAGGTTCCAGTCATCATCAACAAAGCAATCATCGAAAGTCCCATGGCAATTTCGTACGAAACCATTTGCGAAGCAGCACGAACCGCTCCCATCAACGAGAACTTGTTGTTCGAAGCCCATCCTCCAATCATGATTCCGTAAACACCCACAGACACCACTCCAAAAAAGTATAATAAACCAATATTCAAATCGGTTGCTTGTAATAAAATATCTCTTCCAAACAAATGCAATCTGTCTCCCCACGGAATCACAGCACTTGTCATTAAAGCCGTACTCATAGCAATAGCTGGACCTACAAAAAACAAGAAACGGTTTGGCGTATTTGGCTCAAACTCTTCTTTAGAGAATAATTTTAAACCATCAGCTAGTGGTTGAAACAAACCTAGCGGTCCCGCTCTGTTTGGTCCTACACGATCTTGCAACCAAGCCGCCACTTTACGCTCTGCCCAAGTAGAATACATCGCCATTAACATTGTCAGTGCAAAAACGGCAACAATGATGACACTTTTTTCAATTATAATAACGCTATCCATTGTTCTCGGTAGTATTAAAAGTTGTACTTCCTTCGTTTGTCAATGGAATTTCAGCCATACTGATTTTTTTACGGTCTACTGCTCTACCCAACAAAATGTTCTCTTCGGTTGCAATTTGCACTTTTTCTAACTTTCTGTTGTATTTATTTACGTTGATTACAGAATCTTTTTCAAAAGCTCTTGGTCCTTCAATAGTCCAATCCGCTACATCTTTGTGGTCAAAACGACAACCGTTACAAATGAACTCATCAACTTCGTGGTACTCGTCTTTACGACCAGTTACGCGCTGAATCTCGTCACCAAACATCCAAACAGTAGTTTTACCTGAACAAGTAGGACAATCTCTGTGTGCATTATACGGTTTGCTAAACCAAACTCTAGATTTGAATCTAAACGTTTTATCCGTTAAAGCTCCCACAGGACACACATCAATCATGTTTCCTGAAAACTCATTATCAATTGCTTTTGAAATACATGTTGAAATATTAGAGTGATCTCCTCTATCCATAACACCGTGCACGCGCTCATCTGTTAATTGATCAGCCACCATTACACAACGGTAACATAAGATACAACGATTCATGTGTAACTGAATGTTCGGACCAATATCTTCTGGCTCAAAAGTTCTTTTCTCTTCAATAAAACGAGTCTCTGACTTTCCGTGCTCAAAACTTAAGTTTTGCAAATCACATTCACCAGCTTGATCACAAACTGGGCAATCTAGTGGGTGATTGATCAATAAAAACTCAGTCACCGACTTTCTAGCTTCTTGAACTCTTGGTGATGACTTACTGTTCACTTCCATTCCGTCCATGCAACCGGTAACACATGATGCCATTAATTTTGGCATAGGTCTAGGGTCGGCATCGCTACCTTTGGCAACTTCAACTAAACAACAACGGCATTTTCCACCGCTTCCTTTTAGTTTAGAATAATAACACATCGCTGGCGGTACTACCTCACCACCTATCATACGTGCTGCTTGCAGGATAGTTGTTCCTGGTTCTACTTCTATTGACTGTCCGTCTATTGTTACTTTCATTTCTTAATTAGTTTCAAGTTTAAAGTTTCATATTTCAGGTAATTGTCCTGAAACTGAAACCTGAAACGTTTTATACTGTTTGCTTTGCTACTAGGTGCTTTACTTGTTCAAAAGGCTCGGCAACAAAATGATTTCTATTTTTGATTTTTTCTGGGAAACGAATGTGGTATTCAAATTCATCTCTAAAATGACGAATCGCAGCAGCTACTGGCCATGAAGCAGCGTCACCTAAAGGACAAATAGTGTTTCCTTCAATTTTACTCTGAATACTCAACAACAATTCGATATCCTCTTCGCGTCCGTGTCCGTTTTCAATACGGTGCAATACTTTTTCTAACCAACCCGTACCTTCACGACATGGTGAACATTGCCCACAACTTTCATGGTGATAAAAACGAGAGAAATTCCAAGTATTACGAACGATACATGCTGTATCATCGTAAACGATAAAACCTCCTGAACCCAACATCGATCCTGTAGCAAAACCACCATCACTCAACGATTCATAGGTCATCAAACGATCTTCGCCATTTGCTGTTTTGTAAATCAAATTTGCTGGCAAAATTGGCACAGAACTTCCTCCTGGTACGAAAGCTTTCAATGGTCTGTCAGAACTCATACCACCCAAATATTCATCTGAATTCATGAATTCGTAAACACTCAATCCTAAATCAATTTCGTAAACACCAGGGTTTTTAATATTTCCTGAAGCAGAAATTAATTTAGTTCCCGTAGATCTACCAATACCAATTTTAGCATAGTCAGCACCTGAATTATTAACAATCCATGGCACAGCTGCTATGGTTTCAACATTATTCACAACCGTTGGATTCGCCCATAAACCAGATACCGCAGGAAATGGCGGCTTGATTCTTGGGTTTCCTCTTTTTCCTTCTAATGACTCAATAAGAGCAGTCTCTTCTCCACAAATATAGGCACCACCACCAATTTGAACGTATAAATCCAAATCGTATCCGGTACCTAAAATATTTTTACCCAACCATCCTGCAGCTTTCGCCTCAGCAATGGCGCGTTCTAAAATTTTATACACCCACATGTACTCTCCACGAATGTAGATATACGATAAATTTGCACCAAGGGCATAACTTGAGGTAATCATTCCTTCGATCAATAAGTGCGGAATGTACTCCATCAAATAACGATCCTTAAAAGTACCTGGCTCCGACTCATCAGCATTACAAACCAAGTGTCTTGGCTTACCCGATTTTTTGTCGATAAAACTCCACTTCATCCCAGCAGGAAAACCTGCTCCACCACGACCACGTAATCCTGAAGTTTTTACTTCTTCTACTACTTCGTCAGGTGTCAAGGTTTTTAAAGCTTTTTCTACAGAAGCGTAACCCCCATTAGCGCGGTACACCTCGTAAGTTTTAATTCCTGGAATATTTACTTTATCTAATAATATTTTCTGTGACATATTATTTATCGTGTAGAATTATTGTATTGTTTTTGCAATCATCAATTAACTGATCTACTTTTTCTTTGGTTAAATGTTCCTTGTAAAAATCACCCAACTGCATCATTGGAGCATATCCACAAGCACCTAAACACTCTACTCCTCGAACTTCAAATAAACCGTCTGCCGTAGGTTCTCCAACATTTACACCTAATTTTTCACAAGTATAATCCATTAAGTCCTCTACTCCATTCAAACAACAAGGTGATGTTTGGCAAAATTCAAACATGTATTTACCAACTGGTCGGCGATTGAACATAGTATAAAAAGAAACTACTTCATACACCTCAACCGGTTTTATCGAAAGGATCTCCGCTACTTTATCCTGCAATTCAATACTCAACCAATCATTGTGAGCATCTTGAACTTCATGCAAAACAGGTAGTAAAGCTGATTTTTGTTTGCCCTCTGGATAATGACTAATTAGCTCATTGATGCGAGTCATCAATGGTTCAGTCATATTTATTTCTTGTTTGTATTGTGTTCTTTCCATTTTAAATATTTTAAATTTTGAATTATAAACTTTAAATGTTTTGAATACTTTATAATTTAAAATTCATCATTTATAATTTTACTAAGCATCTAACTCTCCCGCAATTACATTTAAACTTGACAAAATAACAATCGCATCAGATAGTAACGAACCTTTAATCATTTCTGGATACGCTTGGTAGTATATAAAACATGGTCTACGGAAATGCAAACGGTATGGAGTTCTACTTCCGTCGGTTACCAAATAAAAACCAACTTCGCCATTTCCTCCTTCAACAGGATGGTAAATTTCGGCCACTGGTACCGGAACCTCACCCATAACAATCTTAAAATGATAGATTAAAGATTCCATGTTGTTGTATACATCTTCTTTTGGAGGCAAGTAATAATCCGGTACGTCAGCATGGTATTCATTTCCTGCTGGCATTTTATCCAACGCTTGACGAATAATGCTTAAACTCTCCCAAACCTCAGCATTTCGAACACAAAAACGATCGTAAGTATCACCTGATTTCCCTACAGGTACGATGAAATCAAAATCTTCGTAAGAAGAATAAGGTTGTGCAACACGTACATCATAATCTACACCAGCTGCACGCAAGTTAGGTCCCGTAAAACCATAAGCCATTGCTTGTTCTGCAGTTATTGCACCAACATTAACGGTACGGTCAATAAAAATTCTATTTCTTTCAAAAAGGTTTTCGAACTCCTTCCACGCAACTGGAAATTCTTCCAAAAACACATCTAATTTTCTAAAAGCCTCTGGAGACCAATCTCTTTCGAAACCACCAATACGACCCATATTTGTTGTCAAACGAGCACCACAAATTTCTTCGTAAATCTCATATACTTTTTCTCTAAATTGAAAAACATATAAGAAACCGGTGTAAGCTCCAGTATCAACTCCTAAAATAGAGTTACAAATAATATGATCGGTAATACGCGCTAATTCCATTACAATAACACGCAAGTATTGTGCACGTTTGGGAACCTCAATACCTAACAATTTTTCTAAAGTCATCCACCAACCCATATTATTGATAGGCGATGAACAATAATTCATCCTATCTGTAAGCGGTGTGATTTGATAAAAAGGTCGGTTTTCGGCGATTTTTTCGAATGCTCTGTGAATATATCCAATTGTAGGCTCTGCCTCTAATATACGTTCTCCATCCATCAACAAGATATTTTGAAAAATACCATGTGTAGCTGGGTGCGTAGGCCCTAAATTTAGAATCGAAAGCTCGCTTCCGTCTTCATTTAGTTGCTCTGCAATTCGTTTAGCATAGCGATGCTCTGGTGGTAATAATAGTTCTGACATTTAGTTAATGTGAAAAATTATAATATTTTTTTTAGCAATTTTTGACAGTACGACCGAAGAAACGATCGTCTTTATCCGTTCTTCCGCTGTCTTCCATCGGAAACTCTTTACGCATCGGAAACGAAATCATTTCATCCATATTCAAAATACGTTTCAACTGTGGATGACCGATAAAGTTAATACCGTAAAAATCGTATGCTTCACGTTCCATCCAATTAGAACTTAAAAAGATGTTGGAAATGGTTTTAATTTCAGGATTAGCGCCATTTAAATACGCTTTGATTCGGATTCTCTTGTTCTCGTACCAATTGTGCAGGTGATATACCACAGCAAATTGATGATCTTCATCATTATCAGGGTAATGAATACCGCATAAATCAGTTAAGAAATGAAAACGTAATGTAGGATCATTTTTCAAAAAAAGGATGATAGCAGTAATTTTATCTGAACTCGCTTCAAATGAAAATATATCTTGTTCTTGTTTGAAGTCAAAAACAGCTGAATCAAAAGTTTCAACTAGTTTTTCTTGAATTTGTGTAGTTTCTAGCGCCATTCTTTATTTGATATTATAAGAAGCTAATAATTCTTGGTATTCAGGTGAACTTCTGCGTCTCACAGATTCTGTTTTTACCAATTCTTGCAATTTCATTACACCATCAACAATTTGTTCTGGTCTAGGTGGACATCCTGGTACATAAACATCAACTGGGATTACTTTATCGATTCCTTGTAAAACAGAATACGTATCGAAAATACCACCAGATGAAGCACAAGCACCAACAGCAATTACCCAGCGAGGCTCAGACATTTGCTCGTATACTTGACGCAAGATAGGCGCCATTTTTTTTGATATTGTTCCCATTACTAGCAACATATCCGCTTGACGAGGGGAAAAACTCACACGCTCTGATCCGAAACGGGCCAAATCATAATGTGAAGCCATTGTTGCCATAAATTCGATACCACAACAAGAGGTTGCAAATGGCAAAGGCCATAATGAATTGGCACGAGCCAAACCCACAACATCATTCAGTTTTGTAGCAAAAAACCCTTCACCAACAACACCTTCTGGAGGGGCAACCATAGTTACATTTGAATTACTCATCTTTGAAAAATTATGAATTATGAATTATGAATTACGAGTTCATAATTTAAATTTTAAAACATTCTTTTTAAAACACATTTGGAATTTAGAATCCACATCATCCGTTAGTTCTAGTTCCTACAGATTTTTTATTCCCACTCGAGTGCTTTCTTTTTGATGATGTAAAAGAAACCCACCAAAAGTAAAGACATAAAAACAACCATCTTGATCATTCCATCCATTCCTAGTTCTCTGAAATTTACAGCCCAAGGATATAAGAAGATCACCTCAACATCAAAAAGAACAAATAGAATAGCTACCAAGAAATATTTAACAGAGAAAGGAATACGCGCATTACCTACGGATTCGATTCCACATTCAAAGTTTTTATCCTTCACCTCCGAAGATCGCTTTGGACCTAACTTACCCGAAACTAAAATAGTACCTACCACAAAACCTACAGCCAAAATAAACTGCATAAGGATTGGAATGTAATTTAACTGATCTGATTGCATATAATGGTTTTTACGAATAACAATAAGCTACAAAGATAACTTTCAAAAAATTAAATACCAATTAAAACAAAGAAATACATGAGCACTACAACGATGTAAATTTGCAATTTTTA
>CAZMHK010000073.1:0-15738 GCA_964566045.1 uncultured Flavobacterium sp. | reverse complement strand
AAATTAACATTAAAAAAATTAAGATGTTTACATTTTGATTATAATTGTATAGTTCTAATATTTATATAATTAACAATAAAGTTAACAATTAGCTAATGAATAGAAGAGAAGCACTTAAAAATGTTGCATATTTGATGGGAGGAGCCATTTCAGCAACAACTATGGGGATTTTATTTGAAAGTTTTACCACACCAGTTTTGGAGGCTCAAAAACTTTCATTTACCGCTACTGACGAAGCCATTTTGGCCGAATTTGCAGAGATCATTATACCAACAACAGCAGCATCACCTGGTGCAAAAGCGGCAGGTTTAGGAACCTTCATTCCGATGATAATTAGAGATTGTTACCCTGCCAAAATGCAAGAACTTTTTGCCAAAGGCTTAAAAAACATGCAGTACAAATGTGTGAAAGATTTTAACAAAGAATTCTTGGCTACCTCTGCAACTGAAAGACAAAAACTAATGGAGGACTTGCGAGATGAGGCTATCGCCACAAACAAAGCGCCTTCATTTTTCTTATTAGCAAGAGATCTGACTATTTTGGGATACTATTCCTCTGAAATTGGTTGTACTCAAGAGAGAGTTTACTTACCCGTTCCGGGAAGATATGATGGAAACGCTGATTACACGCCGGGCCAAAAAGCGTGGGCAACCAATTAATTCTGTTCAAATTTTCTAACTACTATTTGCTAACCAAAAAATAACGTAACGTGAATATCAACACCAATCTAAAAGCTGAAAATACCTATGATGCTATCGTTGTAGGATCTGGAATAAGTGGCGGTTGGGCCGCAAAAGAACTAACCGAAAAAGGGCTTCGTGTACTTATGCTTGAACGAGGCATGAACATTGAGCACATCAAAGATTATGAATCGGCAATGAAAGCTCCTTGGGAATTTGAGCGTGCTGGTAAACTAACCGAAGAGCAAAAAAGAACACACCCCGTTCAAACCAGAGATTATCCCTATAATGAAGCTACCGAAAAATGGTGGGTAAACGATCTTGACTGTCCTTATACCGAAGACAAGCGATTTGACTGGTATAGAGGCTTTCATGTGGGTGGAAAATCGTTAATGTGGGGAAGACAAAGTTACCGTTTTAGCGATCATAATTTTGAAGATAATAAAAGAGATGGTCACGGAAATGATTGGCCTATTCGATACAAAGATTTAAGTAAGTGGTATGATTATGTAGAAAAATTTGCTGGTATTAGCGGTCAAGCCGAAAACTGGCCCTTACTTCCTGATGGCAAATTTTTACCTCCAATGGATTTGAATTGTGTAGAAAAATCAGTTAAGGAAAGATTAGAAAAACATTACAATAAATCAAGAATTTTAACCATCGGTAGAACGGCTAACTTAACGGTACCTCATAAAGGGCGTGGTAGTTGTCAATATCGAAACTTATGTAGCAGAGGTTGTCCTTTTGGTGCCTATTTTAGTACACAATCCTCTACGCTACCTGCTGCAATGGCAACTAATAAATTAACAGTTAGGCCCTACTCTATTGTAAATCATATAATTTACGATAAAGACACCAAAAAAGCCAAAGGAGTAATGGTTATCGATGCAGAGACAAATGAAACCATGGAATTTTATGCAAAAATTGTTTTTGTTAACGGTTCAACTCTGGGGTCTACTTTTATTTTACTCAACTCGACATCTGAAGCCCACCCTAATGGAATGGGAAATGCCAGCGGGCAATTAGGACATAACTTGATGGACCACCATTTCCGTTGTGGAGCTGAAGGAACTGCTGAAGGTTTTGAAGATAAATATACTTATGGTCGCAGGGCTAATGGAATATATATACCAAGATATCAAAATGTTGGTAACGATAAACGCGACTATCTTAGAGGTTTTGGTTACCAAGGAGGTGCTAGCAGAGGCTCTTGGCACAAGGAAGTAGCTGAATTAGCGTTTGGTGAAAACTTCAAAGCAACAATGTCTCTTCCGGCTGATTCTTGGAGTATGGGTCTTGGCGGTTTTGGAGAAATGCTACCTTATTATGAAAACCGAGTGGACATAGATCACACCCGAAAAGATAAGTGGGGACAACCTGTTTTAGCTATTGATTGTGAGCATAAAGAGAATGAGGCAAAAATGAGAGAAGATATGATGAACGATGCTGCCGAAATGCTTGAAGCATCAGGAATCAAAAACGTAAAAACCTATGATAATGATTGCTATCCTGGAATGGCAATTCATGAAATGGGAACAGCCAGAATGGGTAATGATCCTAAAGAGTCTGTTTTAAATAAATGGAATCAAATGCATGAAGTAAGTAATGTATTTGTTACAGATGGTTCTTGCATGCCATCCATCGCTTGCCAAAATCCTTCCTTAACTTTTATGGCATTGACGGCAAGAGCTTGCGATTATGCTGTAAAAGAACTTAAAAAAGGAAATATCTAAAACAGCAGCATGAGAAAGTTAAAAATGGGCATGGTGGGTGGCGGTACAAATGCCTTTATTGGTGCCATTCACCGTATTGCAGCCAGCATGGATGGTCTAATTACTTTACATTGTGGTGCTTTTAGTTCAAATCCTGAAGCCTCTGTTCAGTCTGGGAAAGACCTCTTTTTACCTGAGGCTAAATGTTACGCATCCTATGCAGAAATGTTTTCAAAGGAACGAGCACTACCGATACAGGAACGAATGGATTTTGTAACCATTGTTACTCCAAATTTTGCACATTTCGAACCTGCAATGATGGCTTTAGCATCTGGTTTTCATGTGGTAATAGACAAACCGATAACCTTAACATTAGCTGAAGCCAAAATACTTCAAGAAAAAGTTAAGGAAACCGGATTACTTTTATGCCTTACTCATACTTATTCTGGTTACCCAATGGTGAAGCAAGCAAAGCAAATGGTTTTAGAAAATCAATTTGGTTCTATTCGAAAGATACTTGTTGAATATCCGCAAGGATGGTTAAGCACACTTTCTGAAAAAAACGGAAACAAACAAGCGCAATGGAGAACTGATCCTATAAAGAGTGGTTTAAGTGGTTGTATGGGAGATATAGGCACACATGCTGCACATTTGGCAGAATACATTTCAGGTTTGAAAATCACGAAACTCTGTGCTGCAATACATACTGTTGTTGAAGGTAGACAACTTGACGATGATGGCAATGTTTTACTTCAGTTTGACAATGGTGCCAATGGCGTTCTAATTGCAAGCCAAATTGCAGCTGGAGAAGAAAATAGTTTAAAAATTAAAATATACGGTGAAAAGGGCGGTTTAGAATGGCATCAAATGGAACCAAATAGTTTAATTGTAAAATGGATTGACGCGCCAAGTCAAACCTATCGAGCAGGAAATAACTACTTACATTCAAATGCCTCTTTTAACTCTAGAACTCCCGGAGGGCATCCCGAAGGCTACTTAGAAGCTTTTGCAAATTTATATAGAAATTTTGCTTTGACCTTGATGGCGCAAATGGAAAATAGCCAACCTACACAAGAGATGTTGGATTTTCCAACGGTTGCGGATGGTGTAAGAGGTATGGCGTTTATTGAAAACGTAATTGCTTCTGGAAAATCAGATTTAAAATGGCATGACTTTAAGATTTAAAAAATAATAAATGACTACAATTCAAGGACCAGCTGTATTTTTAGCACAATTTATTGGAGAACAGCCGCCTTTCAATAGTCTAGATGGAATCTGTAAATGGGCGTCTGATTTAGGATTTAAAGGGATTCAATTGCCTACTTTGGATAACCGATTCATTGACCTTGAAAAAGCGGCAAACAGCATCACTTACGCTGAGGAACTAAAAGGAAAAGTCGCTTCTTACGGACTTGAAATAACAGAGTTATCCACGCACTTGCAAGGGCAACTAGTTGCTGTTCATCCTGCTTATGATGATTTTTTTGATGCGTTTGCACCTAAAAATGTGCAAAGAAATGCGAAAGCGCGTCAAGAATGGGCTGTACAACAATTGATGTTTGCGGCAAAAGCATCTTTTAATTTAGGTTTAAATGCTCACGCTACCTTTAGCGGCTCTTTATTATGGCAATATTTTCACCCTTGGCCACAGCGACCTGCAGGATTGGTTGAAGAAGGATTCGCGGAGTTGGCTAAGCGCTGGACTCCTATTTTGAATGAATTTGATAAAAATGGCGTTGATGTTTGCTATGAAATACATCCCGGCGAAGATTTATTTGACGGCGAAACTTATGAAATGTTTCTAAAAGCAGTTAATAACCATGAAAGAGCTTGCATTTTATACGATCCTTCGCATTTTGTTTTACAGCAATTAGACTACATTCAATACATCGATTTTTATCACGAACGTATCAAAGCATTTCATGTTAAGGATGCAGAATTTAATCCAACCGGAAAACAAGGAACTTTTGGAGGATACCAAAACTGGGCCAACAGAGCCGGTAGGTATCGCTCTCCTGGCGATGGACAAATTGATTTTAAAACCATTTTTAGCAAACTAGCCCAATATGATTTCAAAGGATGGGCTGTGATGGAATGGGAATGCTGCATTAAAAATCAAGAAGATGGCGCTCGCGAGGGAGCTGAATTTATTAAAAAGCATATCATAAAAGTTACAGACAAAGCGTTTGACGATTTTGCGGCAGTAACAACAGATCAAGCTTTCAATAGAAAAAACCTAGGACTTTAAAACTAAAAAAAAAACGAAAATGAAACTGAAATTTGTATTGTTTGGAGCAGCTTTAATAAGCCTGAATTCATTCTCAACTCCAATTGAAACACCAAAATATAGCAAGGTTACCAAAAAAAAAGTAACTTTTATTGATCAATCTTCGGATGGCGAAAAACTAATTGCTAAATCAGATTGTATAGGGTGTCATAAAGTTGATAAAAAACTGATAGGTCCCTCCTATTTAGAGATTGCGAAAAAATATCCTTTGAATGATAAAAACATTGCCTACTTAACTGGCAAAATCATCAAAGGGGGATCAGGAGTTTGGGGAAGCATTCCTATGTCTGCTCATGCTTCACTTAAGAAAGACGACGCTAAAGCTATGGCTAAGTACATTTTATCTTTAAAAAAGTAATTTTTTTTTAAACCTATTAAGTTTTGTTATTCAATTTCAAACCAAAAAAAGATGATGAATTCAAAAGAAGATAATAAGTCAAAAACAAACAATCGACGGGATTTTATCAAAACCACTGCTATCGCTGCTGCGGCCTTCATGATTGTTCCACGTCATGTACTAGGGCGCGGATTTACAGCTCCTAGTGATCGCTTATCTATAGCAGGAATTGGTGTGGGTGGTAAAGGAAAATCAGATATTGCTATGTTTGCCAAAAGTGGTAATGCTAATATCTCTTTTTTATGTGATGTCGATACCCGAAGAGCTGCCGAAAGTGTAACTGCATTTCCAAAAGCTAAGTTTTATAAAGACTGGAGAGAAATGCTAGATAAAGAGCACAAAAATATTGATGCCGTTTCAGTTTCAACTCCAGATCATAATCATGCCATTCAAGCATTGGCAGCAATGCAACTTAGCAAGCATGTATTTGTACAAAAACCAATTGCACATGATATTTACGAAGCTAGAATTTTAACTCAAGCTGCGGCAAAATATAAAGTGGTTACGCAAATGGGTAATCAAGGGGCCTCAAATGATGGTACTCGAATTATGAAAGAATGGTACGAAGCTGGTTTAATAGGAGATGTACACACGGTTCACGCTTGGACAGATCGCCCTGTTTGGCCTCAAGGCATACCATGGTCAACCAATAAAGCTGCTGTTCCTAATGAGCTAGACTGGGATTTGTGGTTAGGCACCGCTCCCTATAAAGAATATGTAAACAAACTAGTTCCTTTTAATTGGCGAGGCTGGTGGGATTATGGCACAGGAGCACTTGGTGATATGGGATGCCATTTATTAGAAGCTCCTTTTAGTGTACTAAATTTAAAACATGCAAAAGATGTGCAATGCAGCATCGGCTCAGTTTATGTTGATGAGTTTCAAAGAGGTTATTTTCCAGAAAGCTGTCCACCTTCGAGTCACGTAACACTTACTTTTCCGAAAACAAATAAAACAAAAGGTGATATTGCGGTGCATTGGATGGATGGAGGTATACAACCCGAAAGACCTGCTGAACTCGGACCAAATGAAATTTTTGGAGATGGTGGTAATGGAACTTTATTTACAGGCACCAAAGGAAAAATGATGTGTGATACTTATGGATTAAATCCTAGACTGCTACCGTTAAGTAAAAATGATGCTATTAAAGTTCCAAAAAAATACGAGCGCGTAAAAAATGGTGCCGAAGGCCATTATAAACAATGGGTAGATGCTTGTATTGCTGGATATGGTAATATGGAAGTTAGTTCACCATTTGAAATTGCAGGACCTCTAACAGAAACTTTACTAATTGCAAATCTAGCCATCAGAGGTTACGATGTAATGATTGAAGAACTTGGCGAGGAAACCTATCCTGGACGTTCGGCCAAACTTTTATGGGATAACAACCAAATGAAAATAACCAATTTTGATGCAGCTAATCAATTTGTAAAAAGAGAATATCGTGAAGGCTGGAAAGCTTTAACATTATAAAATATACTAATTAAAAAAACGGATAATAAAAATGCGAAATTTATGTACTTCCTTATTAGTAATCTTGATGGTTCAGGTTACTAATGCGCAGCAAAGTCCAATTCCTAAGGGATTCAAATCTATTTTTGACGGACAATCTACAACAGGCTGGCACACATATGGTCAAAAAACTGCTACCGCTGGCTGGAAAATAGAAGATGGCACATTACATTTTGACCCAGCAGCAGCTCAAAACGGACAAGGTGGTGATCTTGTTACTGATGTTGAATATGAAAATTTTCATTTGAAATTAGAATGGAAAGTAGCTAAAAATGCCAATAGCGGTATTATTTTTTACATCAATGAAGACCTGTCTAAATTTAAAAACACTTATGAAACAGGTCTTGAGATGCAAGTGCTAGATAATGACGGTCATCCTGATGGGAAAATAGAAAAACACAGAGCAGGAAATTTATACGATTTGATCAAAAGCAGTTCAGAACCTGTGAAGCCAGTTGGCGAATGGAATTCGGTTGATATTGTATGCAAATTTGGCAAACTAACTATGCAATTAAATGGTGTAAAAGTAGTTGAGACAACACTTTGGGACGACAACTTTAAAAAGCTTGTAGCAGGAAGTAAATTTGCAACTTGGCCTGGATTTGCTGCCTTTAAAAAAGGAAAAATTGCATTACAAGACCATGGAGACAATGTTTGGTACCGAAACATCATGATTAAAGAATGGAATACCATGAAAGTTACCACGGGCTGTGAAGCAGGAATGTAATTTTATGAAACCTAAATAAAACCAAGTTATACACTAAATATTATCTTTTATGCATGCTATCACCCGAATAAAATTATCTATCATGATGTTCCTCGAATTTTTTATTTGGGGCGCTTGGTTTGTTACTCTAGGGACTTTTCTTGGAAATAATTTAAAAGCAACAGGATTCGAGACTGCAGCTATATTTTCAACACAATCTTGGGGTGCCATTATAGCTCCGTTTATTATCGGATTGATTGCAGATAGATATTTTAATGCCGAAAAGATTTTAGGATTGCTACATTTAGCTGGTGCCTTGTTAATGTACCAAATGTATGAAGCAGATGATGTTAGTACTTTTTACACCTATGTTTTTAGTTATATGATTTTGTATATGCCTACACTAGCACTTGTAAATTCGGTATCTTTTAATCAAATGAAAGATCCTGAAAAAGAATTTTCAAGTATAAGGGTTTGGGGTACAATTGGCTGGATTGTTGCCGGATTATCCATAAGTTACTTATTCCACTGGGATTCACCAACAAACATTACCCAAGGCATGCTGAAAAATACTTTTCTATTAGCAGGAGTTGCAGCTTTCATTTTAGGAATACTTAGCTTTTTATTACCAAAAACACCTCCAAAGGTTTCTGATGAAAAAATTAAAATAGGAGATATTATAGGACTTGATGCACTGAAGTTATTGAAGGATAAAAATTTTGCTGTCTTTTTTTTAGCATCAATCCTAATTTGTATTCCGCTTGCCTTTTATTATCAAAATGCCAATTTATTTCTTACTCAAGCCGGAATTGAAAATCCAACAGGAAAAATGGCTATTGGACAAATTTCAGAAGCTTTATTCTTATTGTTAATTCCAATCTTTTTTACACGTTTTGGTTTCAAAACCACTATTTTAGTAGGTATGATAGCGTGGGCTATACGTTATTTACTTTTTGCTTATGGAAATGGAAATGACTTAAGTTTTATGTTGATTATTGGCATTGCATTACATGGTATTTGTTATGATTTCTTTTTTGTATCAGGGCAAATCTATACTAACTCAAAAGCAGGTGAGCAATACAAAAGTGCCGCACAAGGACTTATTACTTTGGCAACTTACGGTATAGGCATGTTAATAGGATTTGCAGTTGCAGGTTGGATTACAGATACCTACAAACTAGAAACAGGAGCCACAAATTGGAAAATGGTTTGGATAATTCCTGCCAGCATCGCCTTTATTGTATTCTTACTATTTGCACTATTTTTCAAAAATGACACAAAAGAAAATAAAAATTTAGCTGTTTAATATGAGTTCAAATTTAAACAGACGATCAGCCATAAAAGGGATTCTTGTAGGAGCAACAGCACTGAGTATTCCTGATTCTTTTTCAGCATTGGCTATGCCAAAAAATGAAAATGTTGGTCAGAATAGATTAAAAGGCAATATTAATCATTCCGTATCCAGATGGTGTTTTGATTCTTTTGATTTAGAAACTTTGTGTCAAGAAGCTAAAAAAATAGGCATAACGGGAATTGATTTGGTGGGGCCAAAATCATGGCCTACTTTAAAAAAATATGATTTAGAATCTACTATGTGCAATGGAGCAGAAATTAACTTAGTAGATGGTTTTAACGATACTCAATTTCATGAAAAATTAATCAAAAATTACTCTGAAATGATTCCGATGGTCGCAAAAGCAGGTTATAAAAATCTGATTTGTTTTAGTGGCAACAAAAGAGGAAAATCAGATGAGGAAGGGTGGGCTAATTGTGTAAATGGACTAAAACAGCTCATTCCCCTAGCCGAAAAACACAAGGTAACACTAGTCATGGAATTACTCAATAGTAAAATAAATCACAAGGATTATCAATGTGATAAAACAAGTTGGGGTGTGGAATTGGCAAAAAAAATAAATTCGGAGAATTTTAAACTACTTTATGATATTTACCACATGCAGATAGACGAAGGTGATGTGATAAGAACTATTACTGAAAACCATCAGTATATAGCACATTATCATACAGCAGGAGTTCCTGGTAGAAATGAAATTGATGACACGCAAGAACTCAATTATCCAGCTATAATGAAAGCAATTGCCAATACAGGTTTTACAGGTTATGTTGGTCAAGAATTTATACCAAAAAATAAAAATAAATTAGAATCATTGCAACAAGCCATTACTATTTGCGATATTTAAAAATCCTAAAATAAAAAGTTATGATTAAAAGAAGAGAATTTTTGATAAATACTGGTTTAGCTTTAGGAGGACTTGCCCTTGCTCCCTCTTTTGCATTTGATTTCAAAAGAAAAGCTATTGGGATACAGCTTTGGACTTTACGAGATACTTTACCTAAAGACATGAAAAATGTATTGGCACAAGTAGGCAAAACAGGATTTTCTGAAGTTGAAACTTTTGGTTTCTCTGTAGATAAAGGTTTTTTTGGTACTTCTGTAAAAGATTTCAAATCGATGCTTGGCGATAATGGCCTTAAAGCTAGCAGTAATCATTTTGATTTTAATGGAATAATAAAAAATGGTTCTACCGATGGCATTCAATCGTATGTTGATGCTGCAAATGAATTAGGAAGCGAGTACATCACAATTCCCTACATAGTAAATGAATTGCGTGGCACTACTGGAGACGATTATAAAAAACTTGCCGCATTAATCAATAAAATTGGGGTTATTTGTAAAAACGGCGGGGTTAAATTGGCTTATCACAACCATGAGTTTGAGTTCACCAAATTTGGAAACACAAACGGCTATGAAATTTTACTGAGCGAAACAGATGCGAGTACGGTAGATTTTGAAATGGATTTGTATTGGGTAGTGCGTTCAGGAAATGATCCTCTACAACTATTTGAAAAATATCCGGGAAGGTTTACCATGTGGCACGTAAAAGACATGGACCTTGCTAATCCTGATTTGAATACTGAAATAGGTCAAGGAAAAATAGATTTTAAAGCTATCTTCAAGAAAGCGGAACGTGCAGGCATGAAACGTTTTTTCTTAGAACATGAATCTAATTACAAACCTAATCCTATACAATCAGCAGCTACGAGTTACGAGTATATCAAGAAAAATTTAATTTAAACAAAAAATGGGATCACTTATGAATCCCATTTTTTGTAAACAATAATTATTGTGAAAACTATTTTGAAATGTCAAAAGTAGCTATGTAATAATTTTCATCTACAGTTAAAACATTTTGATTGTTATTTACTTTTAGTACATTCCATTCAGTAGTAGGTTTTATGATCTCCGTTTTATCACCAACAGTAATCTTAATTGGCATGTTGAATCCAGCTACACAATTACTCCAGCGATAGCCTAGCATATTGTCCTTGAAAAAATATTCTAATGTTGGAATTCTAGTATCTCTTAAATACTGGTCAAAAAATGGCTTTAAATTAATTCCAACTTGTTCACCTAGATAGTTTTCTATTTGTTGAGTAGTTACTGTTTGGTGGTAAAAAGTACTATTTAAACCTCTTAAAATTCCGCGCCATTTTTCATCGTTGTCTACAAGTTGCCTCAAGGTATGCAACATATTTGCACCTTTAGGATACATATCACCTGAACCTTCATGGTTTACATCATACTGACCGATAACAGGCTTGTCATTTTCTATAATTTTTCGCAAACCTCGTACATATTCATAACCCGCATTTTTACCGTAATAGTATTCTAAAAATAAACTTTCAGAATAGTTTGTGAAACTTTCATGAATCCACATATCGGCAATATCTTTGTAAGTAATATTATTTGCAAACCACTCGTGCCCAGATTCATGAATAATTATAAAATCAAACTTTAATCCCCAGCCAGTTCCACTTAAATCACTACCTCTGTAACCATTTTGATAACCGTTTCCGTAAGTTACACTGCTTTGATGCTCCATTCCTAAATAGGGAGTTTCAACTAATTTATAACTATCTTCATAGAATGGATAAGGTCCAAACCAGTGTTCAAAGGCTTTAAGCATTTTAGGAACATCTTGAAAATGCTTTTTCGCTTTTTCTAAGTTTTCACGTAACACATAGTACGAACAATCTAATTCACCCTTTTCCCCTTTGTACTTCTCAGAGAAAGTAACGTAATCCCCTATATTAATATTGACTCCGTAATTATTTATCGGATTTTTAACTTCCCAATTATACGTTTTTGTACCATCATTATTCTGTTTTACCTTTGTTAATCTTCCATTTGAAACAGAGACAAGTTTACTTGGTGCAGTAACACTAATGGTCATTTCATCGACTTCATCATACATATGATCTTTGTTTGGCCACCAAACACTAGCTCCCAATCCTTGACATGATGAGGCTATAAAAGGATTGCCATTTTTATCTTTTTTCCAAGTAATTCCTCCATCCCACGGCGGGTTTACCGCTACTTTAGGTTTTCCATTATAAAAAATAGTAAGCTCCTTTAATGCTCCAACTACTTGTTTTTCTTGTAATTGAATGTAAAAAACATTGCCTTCTCTTGTGAAGTTTAAACTCTTTTTATCTTGTAGTACCTTTGTAATTTGCATTGGACTTTGCAAATCAATTTGCATTACTTGATTTTCTTTCAATACTTTATAACTAACAGTATTAGAGCCCGTTAAAGTACTATCTTGCGGATTTACTTTAACATCTAGATGGTATTTTTTTAAATCCCACCAAGCTCTTTCTGCTGTAATGCTTCCTCTGAGCGTATCTTGTTTCGTAAATTTTAATTCTTTCTGATTCAATAAACCTTGTGCTTTTACTGAATTAAAAAGCAAAATGGATAAAAAAACAGAACCGATATATTTTTTCATTGTGTTATAGTTTAAAACAAAAATAGACTTTAGAATCAAAAAAACAGCTATTTCTTAATTTCTCAGAAATGACAAAGAATAATCTTGTAATATTTTATTTTCTTTTCCACGAATTTCCATTTGGACTTTTTGATTTTTAAAATCAAATTTTAACAACCCAAAATTAATCTCTTTCACCACTTCGCCTTGTACATAAGGATTTTCTTCACCAGAGAATGCAGTGTAGGTGTGCGTTAATCCGCTTGCAGTAAAATCTACAAGAGGATAAGACAAACCAGTTACATTTTTTGAAGAAAATGTCGAAATGTGTCGGTCTCCAGATATTATGAAGGCTCCTTTTGCTTTTGAGGAAACTAGTAATCGTTCGAGTTTTTCGACCTCGTGCGGGAAATTCCCCCAAGTTTCAAAGCCATGCTTGTTGGATAAAAATTGAATACTACTCACAATAACATGGAATTGCGCATCTGAATTATATAGCTCTTTTGATAACCATTCCCACTGCGCTTGGCCAAGAATCGTTCCTTCGCCAAATTTATTAGGCATAAAACGCTTTTTTGAATTAGGATCTTTGGTTAACGCCGTTCGGAAATAACGAGTGTCTAATACGATAATTTTAATTTTATTTCCATCAACTTCAATGGTTTTTGAACTGTAAACTCCTTCTCTACTTCGTTCTGGAGCATCTTTTGGAGTATCTAAAAAATCTAAAAACAATTGCTGACTTTCTTTTTTGTGTGGATATTCCTCTCCTGCATCATTAGCGCCGTAGTCATGATCATCCCAAGTTCCAAGAATAATTTTGCCCTTAATAAATTTTAGATATTCAGGATCTTGTTTCTGAATAGTATAATTGCTTTTAAGAAACTCCATATCATTGGTATCCGAGTACACATTATCACCACCCCAAATCCAAACCGACGGATTGTTTTTATTTATCTCAGGCCAAAGTACATTTTTTATTTTTTGATTGTTACAAGAGCCAAAAGCAATTGTATAGCTAATATTTTCATTAGTTTTTAATGGCTGACTTGCTATTGAAGGAAGTTGTGACTTACAACTTAACAATCCTAAAAAACTAAAAATGCAAACAAATTTTTTCATAAAAAGAGGAATCTAACGATTAACGTTATTCAATTAATGTGCACGAAGATATAAAAACAATTTTGACAGAAACCTAAAAGCAATGTTGACTAAATGTTATTTAACAAGTTTATTAAAAAGCTCTACATGCTGTTTCTATATCTATTTTAATGAGACTGCTGAAAATGAAAACTGCTTCAAAAAAATAACCCAATAGATCAAATTTTCTATTGGGTTACAATTTATTTTATTGTCAGATTATTTCTGGCGACTTTTTAGCACATCAATAACATCATTCAATTTGAATCCTTTCGCTTGCAGCAAAATCAAATAATGAAATAACAAATCAGCACTTTCACTCAAGAATAAATCATCATTATCATCTTTGGCTTCAATTACTACTTCTATTGCTTCTTCTCCTACTTTTTGTGCAATTTTATTGATTCCTAATTCAAATAAAGAAGCAACATAACTCTTTTCAGAGTCAGCTTTTTCTCTTCGACTTTCGATAGTTTGCTCTAGGTGAGAGATGAATCCATAATCAGCCTTGTTCATTGTTTGCCAACATGTATCAGCACCAGTGTGACATGTTGGGCCAACTGGTTTTGCTTGAATCAATAAAGTATCACCATCGCAGTCATTTTTTATATCAACCAAGTTTAAAAAGTTGCCACTCTCCTCGCCTTTTGTCCAAAGTCTTTGCTTAGAACGGCTAAAAAAAGTTACTTTTTGCGTGTCGATAGTTTTGCGATATGCTTCTTCGTTCATGTACCCCAACATCAAAACGGCTTTTGTATCGCTATCTTGTATAATGGCTGGAATTAATCCGTCTGTATTTTTTGAGAAATCTATGTTCATTTTTTTAATTTAAAGATTGAAAGATTAAAAATTGAAAGATTATCTAGTACGATTCTCTTTTCTCTTTATTCTAGTATCTGTTTCTATATCCTAACTTCTATATTATTATTTTTAAGAGCTTCTTTTAATGTTTTGATTTCAATTTCTTTAAAATGAAATACACTTGCTGCTAAGGCTGCATCGGCTTTTCCATCTATAAATGAATCTACAAAATGCTGTATGTTTCCTGCACCGCCCGAAGCAATAATTGGAATATTAACTAGTTCCGAAAGTTTGGCCAAAGCCTCATTAGCAAAGCCGTTTTTAGTTCCGTCATTATCCATCGAGGTAAATAATATCTCACCTGCGCCACGTTGCTCCACTTCTTTTGCCCAATCAAATAAATTCAATTCAGTAGGTACTTTTCCACCAATTAAATGTACAATCCACTGACCATCAATTTGCTTAGCGTCAATGGCTACCACAACACATTGGCTTCCAAATTTTTGTGCCAATTCATTAATCAACTGCGGATTTTTTACAGCTGATGAATTGATCGAAACCTTATCAGCTCCATTTTGCAATAAAACATCAACGTCCTTGACAGAGGAAATCCCACCACCAACTGTAAATGGAATATTAATAGTTGCAGCTACTTTTCTAACCAAATCAATTAATGTTTTTCTTCTTTCCTCGGTTGCCGAAATGTCTAGAAAAACCAATTCATCAGCTCCTTCATCCGAATATATTTTAGCCAATTCAACCGGATCGCCGGCATCACGTAAGTCTACAAAATTGACACCTTTTACAGTTCTTCCGTTTTTTATGTCAAGACAAGGAATTATTCTTTTTGTTAACATTTTTTATAATTGTTACACAGATATTCGCAAAGGTTCCAGAGAGATACACAAAAATCTTGGTGAATCTTTGCGTCTTCTTTATGCTCCTTCACGAAACAATCTATTTATTTATTATGTAGTTTTCTAACTGTTTCAATGAAATACGTCCTTCATATATAGCTTTACCAATTATTGTTCCTTCACAACCTAATTCGGCAAGTCTTGGTAATTCATCAAAAGTAGAAATTCCGCCAGAAGCGATTAATTTTAAACTTTTATTTTCATTCAAAATCTTTGCATACAAATCAAAACTTGGACCTTCAAGCATACCGTCTTTAGCAATATCAGTACAAATTACGTACTGAATTCCTTTATTTTGATAGTCTTGAATAAACGGAATTAAATCTTCATTTGAATTTTCTAACCAGCCTGAAACAGCTACTTTTTCATTGTTAGCATCTGCACCTAAAATAATTTTATCCGCACCATACTCCGCAATCCATTTTCCGAATAATTCTCTATTTTTAACCGCGATACTTCCGCCAGTAATTTGATTGGCGCCACTTTCAAACGCAATTTTCAAATCAGAATCTGCTTTCAAACCACCTCCAAAATCAATTTTTAGACTTGTTTGTGTTGCAATTTGTTCCAATATTTTATAATTCACGATTTGACTTGATTTTGCTCCGTCTAAATCTACTAAATGTAAATATTCAATTCCGTGCGCTTCAAATTCTTTAGCAACTTCAAGCGGGTTTTCGTTGTAAATAATTTTGGTGTTGTAATCGCCTTTTGACAAACGTACACATTTCCCGTCGATGATGTCTATTGCTGGTATTATTCTCATTTATTTTAATTTAAAGATTTAATAATTGAATTA
>CAZMHK010000072.1:0-15798 GCA_964566045.1 uncultured Flavobacterium sp. | reverse complement strand
AGTCAAGAAAAATCTTTGATTAAATGCTGTGCTTAAAAAATAAATAAAATATTTTTAAATTTGATACAATATATTTCTTGTTATCTCGTTATTTGTGTTTAATAAGCAGTATTTTAACAAATGTGTGTATTGAGTGAGTTAGTTATTTTAGAATGTAAAAAAGGCGTTCCCAACCGTAGAGAACGCCTTTTTTTATGTTTGCAATTAATGTTTTTAGTAACTCAATTCAACGATTGCTTTTACTTTTTCAAGTGTTACCAATTGTTTTTCGCCTAAGCCTAACCAACCTCTTTCTTTGAAACGGTCTACTATGAAATCAGCAGTGTTATCATACTCTTTTGTGTAGTCTGATAATTTAGTGTCCATTCCCATGGTGTGAAAAAAGGCTACTGTTTTGTTTATCGCTTCGTTTGCAATTTCGTCCTCAGAACCAGTTAAATTAAAAATACGTTTGCCGTATTGTGCCAATTTCCCTTTTTTGGTTTCAAACATGACGCGGTACAAATTTGGACCTACCACTGATAATGTTCTAGCATGATCAATTCCGTACAAAGCCGTAAGCTCGTGACCAATCATGTGCGTAGCCCAATCAGATGGCACTCCTTTTTGAATTAAACCGTTCAATGCCATGGTACAACTCCACATAAAGTTAGAGGCCAAAGCGTAATCTGCTGGATTTTCAACTACTTCAGGACCTACTTGAATTAAGGTTTGCAAAATACTTTCGGCAATACGATCTTGTAAAAAACCTTCGTGCGGATAAGTTAGATATTGTTCCAAAACGTGAGTATACGCATCTACGACACCATTTTGCAATTGTCTTTTTGGCAACGATTGAATGACTGTTGGATCACAAATAGAGAATTTTGGGAATAATGCCGAACCTCCAAAAGCCAATTTCTCTTGTGTAGCTTTGATAGTTACCACAGAGCCGGAATTCATCTCGCTTCCTGTTGCTGGCAAAGTAAGGACTGTTCCAAAAGGTACTACTTTAGACAAATCCTTAATCAACAATCTTTTTTGCAGAATTTCCATTGGATTTCCTTCAAAATGTACGGCTGCCGAAATGAATTTTACTCCATCAATTACTGAACCTCCACCAACGGCAAGGATGAAATCAATGTTTTGTTCTTTAATTACGTCAACCGCTTTCATCAAAGTTTCAAAATGCGGATTAGGTTCGATTCCACCAAATTCAACAATTTCAAAATCTTTAAGATTGTTGATTACCTGCTCGTGAATACCATTTTTGAAAATACTTCCACCGCCGTACGCCAAAAGAATTTTAGCTCCTTGAGGCACTAGCGTAGATAGTTTTTCTATCTGTCCTTTTCCAAAAACTAAATTGGTAGGATTGTATAATTCGAAGTTTAACATGATGTTTTAATTTTTAAAAAGTTACTAAGATACTGAAATTCGGAGTTTTTAAAGCTTATGTAAACCTTAGTAACTCAACTTCTCAGCATCGTAGTGACTTTCTCTTATTTTTTTGAATTCAATTGTGCCAATAATTTTTCAGCAACTAATTTAGACGAAGCTGGATTTTGCCCTGTGATTAACAAACCATCTTCTACTGCGTATGGATTCCAATCTGCTACTTTAGAATAAATTGCTCCGTTGGCTTGCAACGCATCTTCTAATAAAAATGGAACTACTTTAGTCAATCCAACCGCTTCTTCCTCGGTGTTTGAAAAACCTGTTAATTTTTTACCTTTTACTAAAAATTCTCCATTTACTTTTACGTTTTTTAACACTGCTGGTGAGTGACAAACAAAAGCTACAGGTTTATTGTTGGTGTAAAAAGACTCAATCAACGCGCTAGAATTAGTGTCAGTAGCTAAATCCCATAAAGGTCCGTGTCCACCTGGATAAAAAACAGCATCGTAATCAGACTCTTTTACATCGCTTAATTTGTGCGTATTTTTTAGTTTTGCTAGCAATTCAGTATCGGCATCAAAACGTTTTGTGTCCTCTGTAGCTGCAGATGGGTCTTCACTTTTTGGGTCAATTGGTGGTTGTCCGCCTTTTGGTGTAGCAATATCAATTTGAACACCTTTGTCAAGTAACTCATAATACGGAGCAGCAAATTCTTCTGTCCAAAATCCTGTTTTTTCTCCTGTGTTTCCTAGTTCAGAATGACTGGTAACAACAAATAATACTTTTTTCATCTTAGTTTTTTTTGTTTTTTGTGCCGTTGCCGATAAGCAACCCACGGTTAATACTAGTAATGTAAATAATGCGATCTTTTTCATCTTGTAATTTCTTTGTACAAATTTACGGCGATTATGTTATCAGTAAAAATAATTTAAATTATGTTTGTGATAAATATATTTATATCATGGTCGATCTAGAATGGTACCGCACCTTTAAATCAGTGTATAAAAACGGTAATTTTTCTGCCGCTGCCAAAGAGTTGTTTATTAGTCAACCCGCTGTGAGTCAGCAAATATCCATGCTTGAAGCGCACGTGGGGTACAAGCTTTTCAATAGAAAGTCAAAAGGTGTAGAACCTACGGATTACGCTAAGTTACTCAATAATTTAATCATTGAGGCGTTAGACCGATTGGAAAATGTAGAAAACGGTTTTCGTGCTAAAGCATTCAACGCCAATCGTTTAATTTCAATAGGCATTTCGAAACATTTGATGTCTAGTTTGGGAAGTTCTTTGGTTTCAAAGTTCGAGTATATTGACTTTAGTTTTTATGACAATGACATGTTGTTTGAATTGGTGAATGAAAAAAAACTAGATTTTGCAGTCGTTACCAAACAATTTGACACCTTTGATACCATTCAGAAAAAAGTAGGTGAGATCAAGCAAGTAATTGTAGGATCGCCAGGGATTGATGCGGCGCCGTTAAAAGCAAGTATAAAATTAAAAGATTTTGCGGCTATTGAACATTGGTTAAACGATCAAAAATGGTACAGCCACAATGCACAAATTCCGCATATAAAATTATTTTGGTTGCATGTGTTTAATAAAAAAAGGCCGTCGATGGTTCCTAACTATATCATTCCTTCCGAATATGAAATGCTCGAAATCATTTCGAGAAATATTGGAATAGCAGTAGTTTGGGATATCAATGCAAAAAAATTACTAGCCGAAAACAAAATCCAGTTGTTGTGGAACAGCAAGCAAATGCCTAGCACTTCTGTTTATGTCTTATCAGGTAAAAATGATAATTTGAGTACTATTTTTGAGAATATTCAAGTAGAGTTGAAAAAGGTTTTTTGATTTTTATTTCTTATAAAAATTATTGTGATCAATATATTCCCAAACTTTTGCGGGCAACAGCGGTTGAATGTTTTTGCCTTTTTTGATGTTGTCACGGATAAAAGTGGCTGAAATCTCTACAACCGGAGCATCAATCAAATGGATTTTTTGGTGATTTTTAAACTCTAAATTTTCTTCTTCGGATGAGATGCGTGGGTACACATAAATGTCATGACGCTCAAGGATTACTTCGTAGTTTTTCCATTTGTGTAGAGACTTCAAATTGTCTTCTCCCATGATTAAAGAGAATTCATAGTTAGGATATTTTTCCTCTAAGTGGACAAGTGTATTTACCGTATAATTTGGTTGTGGTAGTTTAAATTCAATATCCGAAGGCTTTATTTTTGGGAAATCCTCAGAAGCTAGAAACACCATTTGCAAACGGTGATAATCATCAAGTAGTGTGCTTTTTTTCTTTAAAGGATTGTGTGGCGTAACCACCATCCAAACTTGATCCAAATCAGAATGCTCCGCCATATGATTGGCAATGATAAGGTGCCCAACATGAATGGGATTAAACGTTCCGAAATAAAGTCCGATTTTCATTTAACTTAGTAACTAGTGATTAGTAAAAAGTAATTAGTTTTTTAGGGTTTTTGAAAATGCATTAATCATTTTAGATTCTTCCTCTATTTGGCTTAGAATTTCTGTGTACAAAGTTTCATTTGTTATAAAACCGAGTTCATTAGCAATTAGTAATTGAGTTTCAATTTCGAATAGTGATCCTCTTGAAATATCTAAAAAATGACTAAATGATCTATCTGTATTTCTTCCATAACCTTCAGCAATATTAGAAGGAATAGATACTGAAGCTCTTTTAATCTGACTTGTCAGAGCATATAGTTCTTCCTGAGGAAATGATTTTACTAACTGATAAACTAAGCAGACAATTTTAATGCCTTTTTGCCAAATCAATAAATCTTTATATGATTTTATTTCACCCATTTCAAGCTAATTATTTTTTACTAATCACTAATTACTTTTTACTAATTACTACTTAGAAACAAAATCCTTCACCAATTGATACGCTTCTTCAAGAGCAACAGGCAAATCGTAGTTTTTAATAATCACATCAAATTGTGGTGCAGTTGCTAATTCTACAGATGCTTTAGCGATACGCATATTGATTTTGTCATCGCTTTCAGTGGATCGTTCCTTTAATCGTCTTTTGAGTTCATCCACGCTTGGTGGTTTTACAAAAACTGCCAAGGTTTCTTCGGGAAATTTATGTTTGATGCGTAATCCGCCAGCAACATCAATATCAAAAATCACGTTTTTACCGAGTGCCCAAATGCGTTCTACTTCGCTTTTTAAAGTTCCGTAAAAATTATCTCTATAAACTTCTTCCCATTCTACGAAATCTTCGTTTTTAATGTGCGTTTTAAAATCTTTCAGCGACATAAAATAGTAATCCTTGCCACTAACTTCTTCACCGCGAGCTTCGCGTGTAGCTGCTGATATCGAAAACTCTAAATTCAAGTCTTCTTGTTTTAATAAATGCCTAACTATAGTAGTTTTTCCTGATCCTGACGGTGCCGAGAATACGATTAATTTTCCTTTTTTCATTTGTTTTGCACTATTTTATAAGTCTTATGGATTCAGTATCAATTGTGATTGTTTTACTAATTTCTTTATCGTCACTTGAATCTGTGATTTTAAATTGGAGTATTTTTTTATTGTTTTGTCGTAAATTTTCTGAATAAATAAATCCTCTACAATTTTCTATTTCTATTTCTTCAAATTGAATTAACTCCTTTTTATTATTAAGGACTAAAATTATATAACCGAAATCGGTTGCTCCGCCGCAGTTACCTTGAATGTTTGGATTTCCTGCTTGTTCGTATTTTAATAGTAACCGTGTTTCTAAAGTAGATAATTTCTTTGAAACAATTTCTAAGTTCTTGTAGCCTATGTGATAATTTGAAAGATTAATTACTGAATTATCTATTTTTAAAAATTTAAAATCTTTAAAAACATAGATATCCTGCAATTCATTATTAATAGTTACTTTTAGATTTTTGGTATTATTTGACCACGTATTACTCTCAGTTGGATTTTTTGAAATGAAAAATTTTTCATTGAAGTTTTTGAAATTTTCAATTTCTTCTAATTTATCCCACACAACTCCTGAAAAATCAAGATTTAATATTTTCTTTTCGAAAACTTTATCAGTGGTGTTAAACAATGTCATTCCTTTCATTGGATTATAAATACCAACTAAAGGAATCATTTTCTTAACTTTATTGTAATAGTACCAGCCTTTAACGGAATAAATAAATAAATGATCTTCTGAAAATTTTTCTATTTTTAGATAAATTGTGATGTCATATTTATCATCAATTGAGCCGTAAAAAATTCTATCATTAGTCCTGAAACTTTCAATTGAAATGTTTTTTTGTTGAGAAAAACAAGTTGATGTTATTAGAAAAAACAGTAAAATAATTCTCTTCATTTCAAAAAATTTAAGCTACAAAACATTCAACACCTGTTCTTTAATTTTCTCCAATTCGTCTTTCATTTGAACGACTAATTTTTGCATTTGTGCGTGATTTGATTTGGAACCCATTGTATTGATTTCACGTCCCATTTCTTGAGTGATAAAACCTAATTTTCTACCGTTAGCTTCGGTTCCGTTGATGGTTTCTAAGAAGTAATCTAGATGATTCGTCAAACGTACTTTTTCTTCGGTGATGTCTAGTTTCTCTAAGTAGTAAATCAATTCTTGTTCAAATCGATTTTCATCTACATTCACTTTTAATTCGGCAATAGCAGTTTGCAAACGATCTTTTATGGCTTGAACACGCTCTGGATCAAGTGCTAAAGCTTCAGTCATGTACTGACGAATGTTAGCAATTCGCAATTGAAACTCTTTTTCAAGTGACATGCCTTCATCTTGCCTGAAGTTCAAGATGTTTTGCAACGCTTCTTCGATAACGGTTTGAATTTGAATCCAATCGTTTTCATCAATTTCCTCACGTTCTATTTTCATGGTATCCGGCATGCGAACCGCCATTTTCATCAATTCGGTTTCATCAGCTTGTGGGTATACTTCACGCAACTGACTGATGTATGCTTTTACAATAGGTACGTTTACTTTGGTAGAAGTTTGCTCAGCAGTACTTTCCATAAAAATAGAAAAATCAACTTTGCCTCGCTCAAGTTTCAGTGCAATTTGGTTGCGTAAACCTAATTCCATTTCGCGGTAAAGCGATGGCATGCGAACATTTAAATCGAGTCCTTTGCTGTTTAATGATTTAACTTCTACTGTTATTTTTTTGGTTGGCAATTGCAAAGTAGCTTTACCAAAACCGGTCATTGATTGTATCATATTGTTTTCTAAAAGAGGGCAAAGATAATGAAAAAGTGTTCAGTGATTCGTTTTTAGTCTCAGTCTCAGTATTTGGGCGTAGTGTTCAGTTTTCAGTCTCTGTGTTCAGCAATCAAATTCGTAACTAAATTTAATTCTTGTGGACTACTTTTCACAACTACAACTGTCCACTGTAAACTAGTTTTTTTTCATAGTCACTAAATAAACTCCAGTAAATATTAAGAGAGCCGACCCAATTTTGACCAAATTCAATTCGTCTTTACCCAAGCCAATAGCGAAAATGGTTGCAAATAAGGGTTGCAAATAAATAAAAACAGCAACCGTAGTTGGTTTTAATTCCTTCATCGAAAGTAAATTCAAAAGGTACGTCAAAAAGGTCGAAAAAATCACTACGAATCCTATTTTCCAGCCAATAACCTCAGGTACTGCTGCCCAGTTAACCGCCTGAAATTCGTTCCATCCAAAAGGCAATACCATCAAAAAGCCAAACAAATAAATCCATTTTACAAACGTAAAAGCATTGTACTTGTCCATTAATTTCTTGACTACAATCAGGTAAAATCCGTAGGAAATGGCATTGACCAAAACGAGAAAATTCCCCAATCCAGCATTGGTAGCATTACCTATAGACTTGCCGTATAGAATTAAAAACGCTGTTCCTATGAGTCCGAGTACAATTCCAAAAACTTTTCGTTTCTGCATGCGCTCCTTCATAATGATGGCCGAAAGTGTCAAAACAATCATTGGAGTCGATACCATAATTACTGCAGCACTAATGGGCGATGTCAAGCTTAATCCTTTAAAAAAAGTAAGCATATTAAAGGCCACACCAAAAAAAGCAGCCGCTATAATTCGAGGAAAATCACCAATCTCTATTTTTTCTTTTGGCATAAACAACCAAGCCAACCAAAAAAGCAATACTGAGCCACCCACCCGAAGTAAAATAAATCCATACGAATCAATGTACGCAGGCATTACATCCTTGGCAATGGTAAAAGTGACACCATAAATAATCGATACTAATGTGGCGCCAATTAGCGCAAGATTGCGTTTAGACATTGGCAAAGGCAAGCATTACTTGGTGCATATTTTGTTGGCTGTTGCCAATGTAAATCTTGTTTTTGATAATAAAAACAGGACGACTCAAAAACGTGTAATGCTCCAAAATATATTTCTTGTAATCGTCTTCGATCAAGTTTTTATTTTTCAAATCCATTGATTTGTAAAGCTGAGCTTTTTTGCTAAAAAGTGCTTCGTAACTACCTGAAAGTTCACGCATTTGTTCCAATTCAGTTTCAGTAATCGGATTTTGTTTGATGTCGTGAAAACTCAAATTGTGGTTTTCGGGTAATGATTTAATGATTTTTCTGCAAGTGTCGCAAGAGGCGAGATAGTATATTTTGTCCATGAATCGTATAATTTCTTTCTGCAAAGAAAATTCATTTGCCACGTAAATTGCTTATTTTTATCAAAAAATATAAAAAAATGAAGCAAGTATTTGACGTTACAACGACAAGCAGAAAAATGATTTCTACTTTTCTTGAAAACTATTCCTTGGCGCAACTCAATACCATTCCGCCGGGATTCAACAATAATTTAATTTGGAACATCGGGCATATTATCGTTTCGCAGCAAATTTTGGTTTATAAACTATCAGGTTTGCCGCTTTTGGTCTCTAGTGAATTGGTCGAAAAGTACATGAAAGGAACCCGCCCTGAAACCGATGCATCACAGGCCGAAGTAGATGAAATTAAACATCTTTTAACGCACACGTTGCAGCAAACTCAGGTAGATTTTGAGCAAAACCGGTTTCAAAATTATACGCCATACACCACATCTACTGGCGGTCACGTATTGAACAACGCACTCGATGCTATGGCTTTTAGTAATTTTCACGAAGGGCTTCACATAGGTTGCATGCTCATGATTCGTAAATTTATTTAAGCAAATAATTCAGGATTTCAGGAGCTATTTCCTGCCATTCGTTACAATCTTTGAGCCCAAAACCCTATTTTTTCTAAGGCATAAAAGGAGCTTTCTGTGGTCGCTCTTTTCTACCAAGAAAAAATAGGGTTTTGGGCCCACAGGATTTTTACTTCTGTCAGGGCTAGTGCGAGTAATAGTTCTAAGTAAATCTTATTTTATTGACAAATACTTCGTAATAGTGTCGTAAGGCAAAAGCAATTCTTTCGGTCCATCGGCGTAAGAGGCGGCTTCGTAAGAGTTGTAATAAAGGAGCAATCCTTTGTCAGTGTAAAAAATAGTTTGCGGAAGCGCAAATTGATCCTCTTCAAACATCAGTCCAGTTGAATTGATCGATGCTGAACTCGGAATTTTGTACTTGGCTCTGAATTTTTTTTCGGCGAAAGCCTTAAAACCAACTACATCATTAAATAAAGTTTCATTTGTCAAAGCTTTTCCCGTTGTGGGGTCAAACAGTAAAGAACGCAATCCTTGGTAGCCGTGAGCGCCACCCGTATAGGTGTAATGATTAATTTCAATGTTGAGCACCGCTGCCGATTGGAATTTTATTTTACCCAAAACAGTAGCTTCCCAACCCATTGTTTCTCCCGGAAAATCTTTCTGTAACGCCTCGTACGAATCGATAAAAGCTTTTGTTAATCCATCATAGGTGGTTGCTTCGTATGGTTTTTCGCCAAAGTATACGATCTCTTTTAAAACCGAAAACACTTTTTTGTTGATGCTATCCGCTACTACATCTTTATTGCTGGCCACGGGAATTTTAATGTCAATTTGTGGGCAATTTTCTGTACAAGCAATTTTCGATTTTTTCTGATACGTTTCGGTCACAAATTGAAGGTCCTTGGTGCAACTACTTAATAAAAGTAAGAGCGCGGCAAAAAAGAAATAGGGTTTCATGAGGTAATTGTTAATTAAATACAAAGGTATCAAGTTGCGACTTGCCAAGTATAAATTAAAGGGTAAATTTGTGAAACTTTTAGGTAATAAAATCAAACGATAGGAGATGAGCATGACTTTCAATTGGTCGCATCAAATATCATTTTTAAAAAATAATAAATTAGGATATATGAAATTCAATACTAAAGCAATTCACGGTGGGCAACACCATGATCCTAGCACAGGAGCAGTAATGCCGCCTGTATACCAAACTTCTACATTTGTACAAACTAGTCCTGGGCAGCCGTTAAATCCAGATTATGAATATAGTAGAGCCGCTAATCCTACGCGTTCAGCACTTGAAAATGCATTGGCAAGTATCGAAAACGGAACTCGCGGATTGGCTTTTTCGTCAGGTTTAGCAGCTACAGATTGCGTCTTGCGTTCGTTTAAAGCAGGTGATGAAATCATTGCAATGGATGATTTGTACGGCGGAACGTACCGCATGTTCACACGTGTATACAAGGATTCTGGAATAAAATTTCATTTTGTAGATATGAATGATTTGGCTAAATTCAAGTCGTTAATCAATGAAAACACTAAGATGGTTTGGGTTGAAACTCCTACCAACCCTTTGATGAAATTAGCAGATATTCAAGAAATTGCAAAAATCACTAAGGAACACAACATACTTTTTGCTGTTGACAATACTTTTGCAACGCCGTATTTGCAAAAACCTTTAGACTTAGGGGCTGATATTGTAATGCACTCAGCAACCAAATATTTAGGTGGTCACTCAGATGTAATTGCAGGCGCTTTAATTGTGAAAGACGAAGCTTTGGGGGCACAATTGCATTTTCAACAATTTGCAACCGGTGCTACGCTAGGGCCAATGGATAGTTTTTTAGTGCTTCGAGGAATTAAAACTTTGCATTTGCGTGTACAAAGACATTGCGAAAATGGTGCAAAAGTGGTGGAGTTTTTGAGCAATCATCCAAAAATTAAAACCGTTTACTATCCAGGATTGCCAAGTCACCCGTTTCACGAAATTGCTAAAAAACAAATGAGCGGTTTTGGCGGAATGGTATCTTTTACATTTGTATCTGGTAAAAAAGAGGATGCCATTGACTTTCTCGAAAAAGTGAAGGTGTTTACTTTGGCCGAATCGCTTGGTGGCGTTGAGTCTTTAGCGAATCATCCTGCATTGATGACACATGCCTCTATCCCTGAAGACAAACGAAAAGAAATAGGAATCACCGATGATTTAGTGCGATTAAGCGTAGGCATTGAAGATGCTGATGATTTAATTGACGATTTAAAGCAAGCACTTGCATAGTTCCAAAATATTTTAAATAAAAAATAAGCCCCAAAAAGTATTTCGCTTTTTGGGGCTTATTTTTAAATGCTTTTGTTACGTTTAATCTAAATAATGAATATAACCAACGTTCAGCCAAACCAACCAATCATTGGCCTTGTTTTCCTTGTAAATCTCAGGATTTGGATTTAAACCATCAACCCAATTTGAAAAATAGTATTGCAGTCTTAAATCTACCATCAAATCGGCTGAATCATTCAATTTGTAGCGAACACCAGCACTTGATACTACGGACCAAGCGGTGCCCTGCTCAGTAGAAAAACCATAAGGTCTTCCTTCAGAAGGGGTTAAGTATTTCGGGAAAGTAGTTGGCGGACTACCAAGGGCTCCTAAAGTTGAGGTTGCTTTAGCATTGTAAAAACTGTACTGAGCACCAAGGCTAACAAAAGGTGCAAAACCACCAGGGACAGCGGTAAAATCTCTAATGTTCCAAGGGTAGTATTCAAATTGCACCCCAATATTACCAACTGTTGTGCTTCCACTCATGGCTCTTAATTGTTGGGCACCAAGTGAGTTTTTCTTTGGGTCTACATACTCTCCAAAATGTTTTAAATCAGTATTATTGAAAGATAATTCCGTTCGGAATTTAAAATGCTGATTGAAAAAAGTTCTTTGAGTGTAGTTGTAATTCTTGTCATAAGTAAAATTCAGGTAATGGACTAAACCAATACCAATTCCTGTATTTCCTGCATTGGTCGAAAAATCATATCGCTCGCCATAATCAGATTGAAATGCCACGGGCCCTGCGATAATACCTATTTCATGAGAGAAGCCATCGAATTGTGCGTAGGAGTTAGTTATAAGTCCAAATAGCATAACAGTAAGTAATTGCAGCTGTCTGATCATGAGGTTTTAGTATTTGCAAATCAGTACAAATATAGGAAATGATGTCTCACATTTAAAAATAATTTAAAATTAAAAAAAGTCAGACATTTTGATATTTACTTACGAAAGTGGCATTGTTTTTCTTTAAATGTATAACACCTCGTAACAAATGATTGCTTTAGAGTAGAAATAAAATAATTTTTTGCATAAAATAAAAAAACTCAGTTTGTATATTTTTATAAGATGTATCTTTGTAAATCATAACGAAATCGTTTTCTTAATTAATTACTAATATCCTATGTTATTAAAAATAAATGATTTTATGGCACAAGTTGAGGCCAAAAATCCAAATGAACCTGAATTTATTCAAGCGGTTAGGGAATTTGCAGAGACTGTAATTCCATTTATTGCAGAGCAAAAAAAATACGATGGCAAGAACTTACTTTTAAGAATTGCTGAACCAGAACGTTCTATTATTTTCCGCGTTCCATGGGTTGATGATGCAGGGGAAATTCAAGTAAACAGAGGATTCAGAATTCAAATGAACTCTGCAATTGGTCCGTACAAAGGAGGAATCCGTTTTCATCATTCAGTAAACTTGTCAGTTTTAAAGTTTTTGGCTTTTGAACAAGTTTTCAAAAACAGTTTAACAACATTACCAATGGGTGGTGGTAAGGGAGGTTCTGATTTTGATCCACAAGGTAAATCAGATGCTGAAGTAATGCGTTTTTGCCAATCGTTTATGACAGAATTGTGCAGACACATTGGACCACAGTTAGACGTTCCAGCTGGTGATATTGGTGTTGGAGCCAGAGAAATTGGTTACTTATTTGGTCAATACAAAAGAATCCGCAACGAGTTTACAGGTGTGTTAACCGGTAAAGGATTGGCTTACGGAGGATCTTTGATCAGACCAGAAGCAACAGGATACGGTGTAGTTTATTTTGCTGAGCAAATGTTGAACACAATTGGAGAAAAAATCGCTGGTAAAACGGTTTCTATTTCAGGTTTCGGAAACGTAGCTTGGGGTGTAGCTTTAAAAGTGAACGATTTGGGCGGAAAAGTAGTTACTATTTCTGGTCCTGATGGATATATTTATGATGCAGAAGGTATTTCTGGAGACAAAATTGATTTCATGCTTGAAATGAGAGCAAGAGGCGATAACAGAGCCGAAGCTTACCTTGAAAAATATCCAAATGCAGAATTCCACAAAGGAAAAAGTGTTTGGGAAGTAAAAGTTGATGTGGCTATTCCTTGTGCAACTCAAAACGAATTGAACGAAGAAGATGCTAAAAAATTGATTGCTAATGGTGTAATTTGCGTTACCGAAGCAGCAAACATGCCATGTACTTTAGAGGCTATCAAAGAATTTTTGAATGCAAAAGTACTTTTTGCTCCAGGAAAAGCAGCTAATGCTGGTGGTGTAGCAGCATCTGGTTTAGAGATGACTCAAAACTCTATTCGTTTGAACTGGACAAGTGAAGAAGTTGACAGTAGATTAAAAGAAATCATGGTTGGTATTCACAATCAATGTAAACAATACGGAACTGATGCAGACGGTTATGTAAACTACGTAAAAGGAGCTAACATTGCAGGATTTGTAAAAGTAGCCGATGCTATGCTTGCTCAAGGGGTAGTATAAATTGTTATAACCTAATATTAAAATGCCTTTAATCATTGCGATAAAAGGCATTTTTTTTTGGCAACAAAATTATAAGAGTTTCGTTTGTTTTATATTTGTATGCCCTAGGTGCGCTACTTATGAAAAAACAATTTTTTACCATTCTTTTCGTCCTTGTAAGCTGGGCTACTTTTGCTCAAAATAACTTGTCGTGGCAGGGATATTTTTCGTACTCGCAAATCAATGCTATCACCGAAACGAATTCGGCTGTCGTAGCTGCTTCTGAGAATGCTTTGTTTGCCAGAAACGCAGTTAGCAACGAAATAAAAACCACTACCACAATTGACGGTCTTTCGGGTCAAACGATTTCGGCTTTGTTGTACAGTAAAACAGCCAACAAAACCTTAATTGGGTATGAAAACGGTTTGTTAATTGTAGTGAACGATGCCGATGGAAGCAAGGTTAATGTTGTAGATATCATAAATAAACAGCTTGCTCCTAATCTCAAAAAAATAAATCACTTTTTTGAACACCAAGGAATTGTTTATGTGGCCTGTAATTTTGGAATTGTTCAATTCAATTTAACAACGCTTCAGTTTGGCGACACTTATTTTATTGGAGATAATGGTGCCGAGATTGCCATTTATCAAACAACAGTTCATTACGGATTTATTTATGCAGCCACCGCGGCGGGCATACGTAGCGCTGCCATTAGCAATCCTAATTTAAACGACTTTCAACAATGGCAAACGAGAGCTTCAGGTTCGTGGGTAGGAATTGCCGCGTTTGGTGCTGATTTGTATGCCGTGTCGTCTTCAGGAAATATTCAGAGATACAATCCAGCAACAACTTCATTTACATCTTTTGCTCAACTTCCTGCTTCGGCTGTTAATATGCGTGCACTTTCGGAGTATTTGGTGTTTACAACCGCTAATTCAGTAAGTATTTACAACAGTCAAATGGTATTGGTTCGTCAAATTAATAGCAATCAAATTCCAGATATTCAGAGTCTTTTTACATGTGCAACGATACTCAACAATCAAGTTTATGTCGGGACCACAGCGAATGGTTTGTACCGTACTTTGATAACAGCAGGCGGAAATTTTGAAAACACAACTCCTATTGGTCCGTCTCGAAATAATATTTTCTCAATGCAGGTTACGCCATCGTCGGTGTGGACTGTTTATGGCGATTATGCCGCTGATTACAACCCGTATCCTTTGGATAGTTTTGGAATTAGTAAATACAATTCAGAGGGATGGAACAACATTCCATACGACCAAGTTTTAGGAGCGCAATCCATCACAAAAATTATAGTCAATCCTGCCAATGAAGACGAGGTTTATGCTAGTTCGTTTTTCTCTGGATTATTAAAAATAGTACAAGAAGTCCCTACCATTTTGTTCAATCAAACCAATAGTGGCTTGGAGTCGCTTACTTTTGGTGGACCTAATTATATTGATATCCGAATCAACGGAACCGCATTTGATAAAACTGGAAATTTATGGGTAACCAACAGCCGAATCAATAACGGAATCAAAGTACTACGTCCCAACGGGCAATGGCAAAGTTTTGATATGAGAAGTATTTTGTCGGCTCCCCAAGAAAACAATTTTGCAAACGTCGCTATTGATCGCAACGGTGTAAAATGGTTGCCTACCAGTGGTGATGGTGTGATTGGCTTTAGCGAAAATCCTTTAAAATTTAAAAAAATTACTAGCGGAGCAGACACAGGCAATTTACCAGTTGCTAATGTTCGAACGGCAGTTATTGACAATCGCAATCAATTGTGGATTGGTACTGCCAAGGGTTTGCGAGTAGTTTCTAACCTTGCTGCCTTTCAGGATGAGGAACAAATTAAAGCCAATCCCATTATTATTGAAGAAGATAATTTGGCCCAAGAGTTATTATTTGAGCAATTCATTACAGCCATAGCTGTTGATGGCGCCAATAATAAATGGATTGGCACTGCCGATTCGGGTTTGTTTTTAGTATCTCCCAACGGTCAAGAAACCAAGTACCATTTTACTATTAACAATTCGCCGCTGCCAAGTAATACCATCAATGATGTTGGTATCAACGCTACCACGGGCGAAGTATTTATAGCCACAAGCAAAGGCATGATTTCGTTCAAAGGCACTGCAACCGGTGCGGCTGATGATTTGAGTAATGCTTATGTGTACCCAAATCCGGTGCGACCTGAGTTTACTGGTACTGTAAAAGTGGCTGGACTTATTGATCGTGCTTCAGTAAAAATCACTGATGTGGCAGGTAATTTGGTACAAGAAACCATCGCACAAGGCGGTACTATCGAGTGGGACACCACTGCGTTTGGGAAATACAAAGTAGCCTCAGGCGTATATTTAATCTTTATTGCAGCGCCAGACGGAGCCGAAACCAAAGTAAAAAAAGTAATGATTATCAGATAATTTGATGGAAAAATTAAATCTTTCAATCTTCAAATCTTTCAATTTTTCAATCTTTAAATCCTTCAATCTTTACATCTTTCAATCTTTTGA
>CAZMHK010000071.1:0-15826 GCA_964566045.1 uncultured Flavobacterium sp. | reverse complement strand
TTTAAAACAAAATATTGCGGTAGTAACTTGTAACAAAATTGCTTGTGCATCTGAATTTGACAATTATAAAAAATTGAAAAAATTATCTCGCCAATACAATGCACCATTTTTATTTGAAACCAATGTTGGAGCGGGCTTACCAATTATTGATACCGTAAAAAACCTGGTGGCATCTGGAGATAAAGTCAATAAAATTCAAGCCGTTTTATCGGGTAGTTTAAACTTTATTTTTAACAATTTTAATGAAAGTAGCAGTTTTCATGATGTGGTTAAAGAAGCAGGTGTTCAAGGATTTACAGAGCCAGATCCAAAAATAGATTTAAGCGGAATTGATGTGGCACGTAAAATTTTAATTTTGATTCGCGAAAGTGGTTACAAAATGGAAAATGACGAAATTTTAAACGAATCGTTCCTACCAGCAGCTTGTTTGGAGACAACTAACAATGAAGCCTTTTTTGCATCATTAATTTCGCATGCCGATCATTTTAACACCATATTTCAAGAGGCAATTGCGAAATATTCGCGATTAAAATATGTAGCTCAGTTTGAAAATGGAAAAGCTAATGTTGGCTTGCGTTTCATCCCGAAAGACCATCCTTTTTATAATTTGGAAGGAAAAGACAATATCGTACTCTTTTTTACAGACCGTTACTCTGATCAACCGTTGCTAATTAAAGGAGCTGGTGCAGGTGCTGCGGTTACCGCTTCGGGAATTTTTGCTGATGTGATTCGAATTGGAAATATTTAAAAAATAGTTTAAAGTTTTCTTTGTTTAAAATTTCAATTTCAAGAACTAAAAACAACTTTAAACGTTAAACCCAAACAAAATACTATGAACGAAATAAAGTTATTTTGCCCTGCAACAATTGCTAATTTATCCTGCGGATTCGATGTTCTAGGTCTTTGCTTGGAAACCGCAGGCGATGAGATGATTGTTCGAAAATCTACTGAAAAAGGAGTTCGAATCATCAAAATAGATGGTGCTGATTTACCTTTGGAAACCGAAAAAAATGTGGCTGGTGTCGCAGCTCTCGCAATGCTGGAGCAAATTGATTCCCCATTTGGATTCGAAATTGAAATATACAAACGCATCAAAGCTGGCAGTGGTATTGGCAGTAGCGCTGCTAGTTCAGCAGGGGCAGTTTTCGGCATCAACGAATTATTAGGAAAACCTTTTACCAGAAAAGAATTGGTATTATTTGCCATGCAAGGCGAAAAGTTAGCAAGTGGAAATGCACATGCTGATAACGTGGCGCCTGCCCTACTTGGCGGATTTACACTCGTGAGGAGTTCGAGTCCGCTTGATATTGTAAAAATTCCAAGTCCCACCGATTTATACGCAACCGTTGTTCATCCTCAAATTGAACTCAAAACTTCTGATGCCCGCTCCGTATTAAAACAAACCGTTTCGTTAAAAAGCGCCATCACACAATGGGGAAATGTAGGCGGCTTGGTTGCTGGCTTGTACACGCAGGATTATGAATTGATTGGTCGCTCGTTACACGACGAAATTGTCGAACCACTTCGTTCTGTATTGATTCCTGGTTTTGATCTCATTAAAAAAAGTGCTTATGAAAATGGCGCTCTCGGCTCTGGCATTTCAGGTTCTGGGCCTTCGATTTTTGCCTTAAGCAAAGGACTAAAAACTGCTAATGCTGTTGCAAAAGGCATGAGCAAAGTATACGATGATATGAACCTACCTTACGAAATACATGTTTCAAAAGTAAATGATGAGGGCATTAAAATCATATAAGAGAACAATCCGATTTTCTTACATAGAAAAAACAAAAACAACATAACTACTTACGACTTACACCATGCAATACTATAGTTTAAACCACAATGCCCCAAACGTTACTTTTCAAGAGGCCGTTGTGCAAGGATTAGCCAGCGACAAGGGTCTGTATTTCCCAGAATCGATAACACGACTTCCTGACAGTTTTTTCGAAAATATTGAAAAAATGAGCCATGAAGAAATCGCTTTCGAAGCAATCAAACAATTCGTAGGCGACGAAATTCCGGAAGCAATTTTAAAACAAATCATTGCAGAAACACTTTGTTTTGATTTTCCTGTTGTTGAAATAGAGAGCGGTGTTTTTTCGCTTGAATTATTTCATGGCCCAACCATGGCCTTTAAAGATGTCGGGGCAAGATTCATGTCGCGCTGCTTAGGGTATTTTAATTCTGATAAAAATAACAGTCAAAATACCGTTTTAGTGGCTACATCTGGCGACACAGGAGGTGCAGTTGCAAGTGGTTTTTTAGGAGTTCCTGGTGTGGAGGTTGTAATTTTATATCCTTCGGGAAAAGTAAGCGACATTCAAGAACGTCAATTGACAACCTTAGGACAAAATATAACAGCACTTGAAGTTGATGGTTTTTTTGATGATTGCCAAGACATGGTTAAACAAGCCTTTTTGGATGAATCATTACAACACAAAAATCTTACCTCGGCTAATTCAATTAATATTGCGCGTTGGTTACCACAAATGTTTTACTTTTTCTTTGCCTACAAAGCTTTAAAAAAACACAACAAACCTTTAGTTTTTGCTTGTCCAAGCGGGAATTTTGGAAATATCTGCGCAGGGATTGTAGCCAAAAAAATGGGTTTACCTATTCAACATTTTATTGCAGCTACAAATGTAAATGATACCGTTCCACGCTTTTTAGAAGAAGGAAAATACAATCCTAAACCCTCAAAAGCAACCCTATCAAATGCTATGGACGTTGGAAATCCGAGTAATTTTATCCGCATTCAGGAGCTGTATCAGAATGATTTAGCAGAATTCAAAAAAGATTTTAGTTCATTTTCATTTTCTGACGAGGAAACCTTGGTTGCAATGAAAAATATATTTGATAAATCTGGCTATGTTGCTGAACCTCATGGCGCGGTTGGCTACCTTGGTTTAAAACAAGAATTACAAAACCATCCTGAGGCTATTGGTATATTTTTAGAAACAGCCCACCCCATCAAATTTTTAGATACTGTTGAGCCTGCTTTGAAGATAAAACTACCAATTCCGATGCAAATTGAACCTATATTAAACAAAGAAAAATGGAGTGTTTCAGTGCGTAATTACGAGGATTTAAAGACCTATTTATTGCAGAATTAATCTATTAGAAACAAAATTAAATCAGGAATTCAAAGGTGTGTTTTACAAGGTGACTTTTTTATATCTTTGACATTCAAACATGCAAAAAATAATGATTACCAAAGCAACCGCATCTGATATAACAGCACTTAACACATTGATAAATTCGGCTTACCGTGGCGAATCCTCTAAAAAAGGCTGGACCACCGAAGCCACCATTTTAGAAGGGTTACGAACCACCGAAAGGGAATTAACCGAAACCTTAAACGATCCAAAAAACACTATTTTAAAATACACTGACCAGGACAAAATTATTGGTTGTGTTTTGTTAGTTCAAAAGGAAAAGCAACTGTATTTGGGAATGCTAACAGTTTCACCCGAATTACAAAATGGAGGTGTTGGCAAAAAACTACTTCAAGAAGCTGAAATTCATGCCAAATCACTTTCATTACCAAAAATTGTAATGACAGTAATATCTGTTCGAGAGGAACTTATAGCATGGTATAAGCGCAATGGTTATGCAGAAACAGGCGCGCGGGAGCCATTTCCTGCAAGTGAAGTTCATATTCCAATTGCAGCTGAACCACTAGAGTTTTTAGTACTCGAAAAAGTACTTTAAGAAAATCATTTTGGTTACAAAACCATTTCTTCAAATAGTCTTTGGGTAGTTAAATCTAAATCATCGCACAGGCCTGCATGCGGACGAGAAGTTTGTATCACAGAGCTGCGCAAGGCGGTTAACCATCTAAAACGAGAAGGAATATCAAACTGCGATATTGGACCTGCTTGCTTTTCGCCATGCGCAATTTTTGCCAAAGCTTCGATATTTAGTTGTAGTTGCTCAACGTCTAATTCTTTCGAAAATAATTGCAATTTTAAAGTATTGATAGTAAAAAGAACCTTAATAAATTTGGCTTTTTTACAAAACAAAATGACACCAACATTTAGAAATTCTTCGCGTTCAACTTGAGGTACCACTCGTATTACCGCGTACTCATATAAGTGTTTTTCTTGCATTTTGCGCTTCTTTTATAAAAATTTCAGAATGTTGTAATCGAGTCGTTAAAAAATTGAAGTATACTTGTCGGATTTGTTCAGGAGTTTCATCTGTATCTTCCCAATGCAACCAAACCTCAGGGATTAAATTGACAATTTCTTGCAAAACAGCAGGCGTTAAAAGAGTTTTACAAGTAGCATCTACTTCATCAAGTAATGTAGCTTGCGGCAAAAGCACATGATCTTTAATTAACCCAAACGGACTTTGTGCATGTTTTTCCCAAGTAGTCCAAGAATGATGAAAATACAAACTAGCACCGTGATCAATTAACCACAATTCTTTTTTCCATAACAACATATTAGTATTTCTAAACGTACGATCTACATTGGTAATAAAAGCATCTAACCAAACAATTTGAGAAGCTAATTTAGCATCAACTTGCGTAACTACAGGGTCAAAATTAATAGCACCAGACAAGTAATGCAGTGCCAAATTAAGACCTTGACTACCTTGTAGTAAATCTTGAATTTCTTCATCTGCCTCTGAGCGACCAAAAGCTTCGTCAAGGTGTGCAAAAACCAATTCAGGCATTTTCAAACCCAAAAAACGAGCGATTTCTCCCCCAATCAACTCGGCAATAAGTGCCTTAACACCATGCCCTGCTCCTTTAAATTTTAAGACATACTTAAAATCATCATCGGCTTCAGCTAATGCGGGCAACGATCCACCTTCTCGCAAAGGCGTAATGTAACGTGTCACGTTTACTGTTCTCAGATGCAGTGTTTTATCCATAATTCAATTGGCTAAGGCATTTTTACCTATTTGCAAATTTACAAATAAGTGCTGTAAAATTTCGGAATTAGCCCCATTACTATTCATTAAGCATTGCTAATAGAATGAATCGCTATTCATTTCCCTAACTTATACTTAAAAAACAGAGTACCGAAAACGATTGAAATAATCCCTCAAAGAACCTTTGTCACACCGAATAAAATCAATAAATTAGCCACTTAAAATTTTAGATTCAACACAATGAAAAATACTGCGCTAACGCACATACATGAAAGTTTAGGAGCAAAAATGCTACCATTTGCAGGCTTTAACATGCCTATTTTATACGAAGGAGTAAATGCTGAACACGAAACCGTACGTAACGCGGTAGGTATTTTTGATGTTTCGCATATGGGTGAATTTTTGCTTACTGGACCAAATGCTCTAGCTTTAATCCAAAAAGTAACATCAAATGATGCAGCTACCTTAACTATTGGAAGAGCGCAATATTCTTGTTTACCTAATGCTGATGGCGGAATTGTAGACGATTTATTAGTTTACAAAATGAAAGAAGAGCAATATCTTTTGGTTGTAAACGCATCAAATATTGATAAAGATTGGGAATGGATTTCTAGCCATAATGATTTAGGTGTGGATATGAAAAACCTTTCAGACGACTATTCACTTTTAGCTATTCAAGGACCAAAAGCGGTTGAAGCTATGCAATCATTAACTTCTGTTGATTTAGCGTCTATTGCCTATTACCATTTTGAAGTAGGTGACTTTGCAGGGATTGCTAATGTTATTATTTCAGCAACGGGATACACAGGTTCAGGAGGATTCGAAATTTATTGTAAGAATGATGAAGTAGAGCAAATTTGGAACAAAGTTTTTGAGGCAGGCGCTGCATTTGGAATCAAACCAATTGGTTTAGCAGCTCGTGATACTTTACGATTGGAAATGGGATTCTGTTTGTACGGAAACGACATCAACGATACCACCTCGCCATTAGAAGCTGGTTTAGGCTGGATCACAAAGTTTAACAAAGATTTTGTGAATGCCGCAAACTTAAAAGAACAAAAAGAAAAAGGAGTTAGCCGCAAATTAGTAGCTTTCGAAATGCAAGAACGTGCCGTACCAAGACACGATTACGAAATTGTGAATGCAGAGGGAACTGTAATTGGTATTGTAACTTCAGGAACTATGTCGCCTTCTATGAACAAAGGAATTGGATTAGGATACGTTACTACAGAAAACAGTACTGTTGATAGCGATATTTTTATCAGAATCAGAAAAAATGATGTTCCTGCAAAAGTAGTTAAGCTACCTTTTTACAAAAAATAATTCCGAAAAGGATCTCAAACAAAAAACCGGTAAGCAATAACTACCGGTTTTTTTTATCTCGAGCTTCAAGAAGATTCTTTATTTTTTATGAATTGTGATGCTTGCTTTCTCCCCTTTCTTTAAATTCGACATCAAGTCAAAAGAAGTATCTCCATCAAATAAAGTGATTTTAGCGGTATTGGGAGCAATTGCACCTTCGTTAATTGCTTCAATTTTAAACTCATTTTTAGTACCATCAAGTACCACTTCGATAATTCTTTTAGCATTGGTTAATTTATGCTTAGCCAGAATTAATTTATTATTTTGATAAATATTTACAACATCGCCATCCTCTTTACCAATGTCATAAATCTCCATTTTAAACTTATTCGATCCCCAAAAAACATTTAAATTTTCATCGTTGCTTAGTCGATTTGTTTTCAAACTGTCCAATACTTTTAAAGGATTGATGGTTTCTTTAGTTTTTACATCAACTTTACTAGATTTTTGAATGCGATTATTGACCTTATTGACCAAATTATAAAGTTTACTACTTCCAATTAAAACAAGTGTACCATCAATACACTTTTGTTTGTTTTTATACAAACCTTTAAACGCTCCTTCCAATTTACTCGTACTTTGTACCAACTTCAATTTTCCTGAGAAATTTACAAAACAAAATGCACTTTGTTCAAACTTCGATTTAGTGTACACAATATTAGTTTCTCGGAACTCGAACAACTTTAGTTTTTTATTATAGGTCCCTTCTATCAAATTTTTGGTTTCATGTTTACCTGCTAAATCAGTAATTGAATAGCCCTTTAATTTTCCGTTCAATTCTTCAAAAACCAAACGGTAGGTGATGACACTTTTATCATTTCCATTCAGTTTTAATGCTCCCAGAAACTCGTAATTATTTTGTGAAAATGCATTTTCTACTGTCAGGAAGTATCCTAGAAAGCCCACAAAAAAAATTGTTATTTTTTTAATAAAAATATACATCGGTATTTTATTTTTTTATTTATATTTGGCACAAACTTAAACTTTTTCTTATGAAAATCAAATTACTTTTTACAGTTGTACTGTTATTTTTAGGTGTTTTAACAACAACCTACGCGTCTTTCCCTGTGCAAAGAGCAACAAGTGAAAACACTACAGTAGTGAACACCCAAGAAGATGAGTTATCATCTCCTGCCGCTATTGCAAGCGGAAAAAGCCAATTGACAGCATTGTTATTGGCTATTTTTGTTGGTGGAATCGGTATTCACCGTTTCTACTTAGGGTACACTTGGCAAGGAATTGTTCAGTTGTTAACATTTGGAGGTTGCGGAATCTGGTCTTTAATTGACTTAATTCGCATCATCACCGGAGATTTACAACCAAAAGACGGTTCTTACTCTAAAACACTTTAATACAACCTAAAAATGCGTAAAGCTTATTTTTATCTTTCGAATCTTGTATTAATTTTAGCTCCAATTGTTTTGCTCTTTTTACCAAAAACTTGGTTTGATAAAGGAGAAAGCACTTGCTTGTCTGTAGTATTGGCAGGAATTGAATGTTATGCTTGCGGACTAACTAGAGCTGTAATGCATTTTATTAATTTTGACTTTGTAAAAGCTTGGGAATACAACCCACTTTGCTTTGTTGTTGTGCCGATGCTATTTGTCATGTGGCTAAAAGCAATTTACGATATTCAGGGTAAAAAAATGCCTGGCATTATAGGTAGATTAACTTATCCAAAAGAGGCTTAGGCCTCTTTTTTTTGCTTTATTTTTTTATATTTGCACTTCAAAATAATTAATAGAAATGGGAAGAGCGTTTGAATTTCGAAAAGGAAGAAAAATGAAACGTTGGTCAGCAATGGCCAAAGCGTTTACCAGAATTGGTAAAGATATCGTGATGGCTGTTAAAGAAGGTGGACCAAATCCAGAAGCCAACTCCAGACTAAGAGCGGTGATCCAAAACTCGAAGGCAGTTAACATGCCAAAAGAAAATGTGGAACGCGCCATCAAAAAAGCAACTGACAAAGATACAGCTAACTACAAGGAACAATTATTTGAAGGTTATGCTCCACACGGAATTGCTATTTTAATTGAAACAGCAACAGATAACAACAATCGTACAGTAGCCAACATTCGTAGTTACTTTAACAAATGTAACGGTACTCTTGGAACACAAGGATCTGTTGAATTTATGTTTGACCATACTTGTAATTTCCGCATCCCGAATAACAACCAAGATATCGAAGAACTAGAATTAGAATTTATCGATTTTGGTGCAGAAGAAATTTTTGCTGATGAAGATGGTATTTTAATTTATGCGCCTTTTGGAAGTTTTGGAACCATCCAAAAAGAACTAGAAAGCCGCGGAATTGAAATTCTTTCTTCAGGTTTTGAAAGAATTCCACAAATTACCAAAAAACTTACTGAAGCTGAAATGGCAGATGTGGAGAAATTGATAGAAAAAATCGAAGAAGATGATGACGTGATGAACGTGTATCACACTATGGAAGAATAAGTTCCTCTTTTTACAATACTAAAAGCTCTTGTTTTACAAGGGCTTTTTTTATGAATAGCATTACCACAAAGCAAAAAAACTCCAGACTCCTCTGGAGTTTTATATGGGATTTAATTCAATGTTGAATTATTTAATAAATTCGATTTTTTGAACTTCTTCTTCGTTGATGCTATCAAAAAAGCCTTGCTCATTCATCCAATCATCGCTAAATACTTTGCTCATATAACGAGAACCGTGGTCAGGAAAAATAGCAATTACGTTGCTGTTTTCATCAAACTCTCCTTCTTCAGCATATTGCTTGATGGCTTGCATAACTGCACCAGAAGTATATCCTACAAACAAACCTTCTTTTTTAGTGATTTCGCGAGCAGTATGAGCACTTTCCTCATCAGTCACTTTCATGAACTTGTCAATGATATCAAAATCAGTTGCTGATGGAATTAAATTTTTCCCTAAACCTTCGATACGGTACGGATAAATTTCTTCACTATCAAACTCTCTAGTTTCGTGGTATTTTTTTAACACTGAACCAAAAGCATCTACTCCTAAAATTTTGATACTCGGATTTTGCTCTTTTAAATATTTTGCTGTACCAGAAATAGTTCCTCCGGTTCCGCTGCAAGCAACCAAATGTGTAATCTGTCCGTTAGTTTGTTTCCAAATTTCTGGACCGGTAGAGTTGTAATGTGCATCAATATTCAACTGATTGAAGTATTGATTGATGTAAACTGACCCTTTTGTTTCTTCGTGTAAACGTTTTGCTACATTGTAATAAGATCGCTCATCATCTGCTGAAACGTGCGCTGGACAAACATAAACTTTGGCACCCAAGCTACGCAACATGTCAATTTTATCTTTTGATGACTTTGAACTTACTGCTAAAATGCAATTGTATCCTTTAATGATACTTACCATAGCCAAACTAAATCCAGTATTCCCCGATGTAGTTTCTATAATGGTATCACCTGGAGTTAAAATTCCACGTTTTTCAGCTTCTTCAATTATATATAAAGCAATTCTATCTTTAGAGGAATGTCCCGGATTAAAAGCTTCAACCTTAGCGTAAAAATTTCCAACTAGATCTTCAGTAACTTTATTTAGTTTAATAAGGGGTGTATTCCCTATTAATTCTAAGACATTATTATAAGCAGATATTTCTTTTTTCATAAAAAAATAGTTAGTCGCACCGACTATAAATTCGAACGCGCATGGTGCAAATTTAACAAAAATAATCTAATTAGTTTTTAATTTCTTCTAAATCTAACAAAAAACTGTATTCCTTAGCGAGTTCTTTCAATGCTTCAAATCGTCCTGAAGCCCCGCCATGACCCGCATCCATATTGGTATTCAAATACAAAACAGCATCGTTGGTTTTAAACGCACGAAGTTTTGCTACCCACTTTGCAGGCTCCCAATACTGCACCTGCGAATCGTGCAAGCCTGTAGTGACAAGCATATTAGGATATTGTTGTGCTTTTACGTTATCATAAGGCGAGTAAGACAACATATAATCATGGTATTTTTTTACGTTTGGATTTCCCCATTCGTCGTATTCACCTGTTGTTAAAGGTATAGTATCATCTAACATAGTGGTTACTACATCAACAAACGGTACTTGAGCAATTACACCTTTATACAATTCAGGAGCCATATTAACCACCGCACCCATTAGCAATCCACCTGCTGAACCTCCTTCGGCGTACAAATGATCTGCAGAAGTATAACCTTGTTCTATTACAAATTTCGAGCAGTCAATAAAATCAGTAAACGTATTTTTCTTTTTCAGCAATTTCCCATCTTCATACCATTGTCTTCCCAAATCTTCGCCTCCGCGGATGTGTGCAATTGCAAAAACAAATCCACGATCTAAGATAGAAAGTCTTGTAGAAGAAAAATAGGTATCCATAGTCACACCATATGAACCATATGCATAAAGTAATAAAGGATTTTTACCATCTTTCTTCAAGCCTTTTCTGTAAACCATCGAAATTGGCACTTTGGTACCATCCTTCGCAGTAGCCCACACACGTTCTTCGGTATAATTATCTTTATCAAATTTACCACCTAGAACTTGTTGCTCTTTTAGAATCGTTTTCTCCTTAGTTGTCATATTAAAATCAATGACTGACGAAGGCGTAGCCAAAGACTGGTAACTGTAACGCAAAATATCAGTATCAAAATCGATATTAGTCGTAGTAAATGCGTTGTAGGTCTCACTACCAAAAGGCAGGTAATAGTCCGCTTCCCCACTCCACGGCATAATTCGAATGTGATTCAAACCATTTGAGCGTTCTTCTATAACTAAATAGTTTTTGAAAATTTCAATATCCTCTAGCAAAACATCTTCACGGTGCGCAATTACATCTTTCCAATTTTCTTTGGATGTAGCATTTTCTGGAGTTTTCATTAGTTTGAAATTGCTCGCCTTATCCTTGTTGGTTAGGATATAAAATGAATCTCCAAAATGCGAAATATTATATTCTAAACCACGCACTCTTTTTTGAAAAATCGCAAATTCGCCGTCAGGCTGTTCTGCATTTAAAGTGCGGTACTCGGTTGTAAGTGTACTACCTGAACTAATTACAATATATTTTTTAGACTTTTCTTTTCCTACAGAAACACTAAATGTATCGTCTTTTTCATAAAAAACAACCACGTCCTGATCAGCTGAAGTACCTACTTTATGTTTAAAAACCTTATCGGAACGCAGCGTAACCGTGTCTTGTCGGGTGTAAAAAATAGTTTTATTATCATTTGCCCAAACGGAACTTCCGTCAGCATTTTCAATAGTGTCAGAGAATAATTCGCCTGTTTCTAGGTTTTTGATTTGAATAGTATAAATTCTTCTTCCCACCGTATCGATTCCAAAACTCACCAATTTATTATCAGGACTGATACTCATACCGCCAAGTTGAAAATAAGAGTGTCCTTTAGCTAATTCATTACAATCAAAAAGAATTTCTTCAGTAGCAGTCAAGCTTCCTTTTTTTCGAGAATAGATCGGATAATCTTTGCCAGTTTCGTAACGAGTAATGTAGTAATAACCATTATACAAATACGGAACGGACTGGTCATCTTCTTTAATACGCGCTTTCATTTCTTCGTACAAAGCTTTCTGAAAATCTTTCGTACCAGCAGTAGCAGCTTCGTAGTAAGCATTTTCTTGATTCAAATAATCAATTACTTCTGGATTCTCGCGATCGTTTAGCCAAAAATAATTATCGATACGTTTTTGATTGTGTTTTTCTAGCGTTTTAGGTATAATTTTAGCTTTTGGCTGAGTCATAGGAGTTACTATTTTTTGTGCTTGCACATTACTATTTACAATTGCAAAAATAAGACAAACACCACTAAGGAAGGGTGTGTTTTTCATGAATCTTTTATTGATAATGACTACGCAATATAGTAATTTTGTATCTGAATTAACTTAAAAATAGCTAAACATGGATTTAATGGGAATGATGGGCAAATTAAAAGAGACCCAACAAAAAATAGAAGACACAAAAAAGAGACTTGATACAGTATTGATTGACGAACAAAGTTCAGATGGATTAATAAAAGTGACGCTAACTGCCAACAGAGCCATCAAATCAATTAGTATTGATGATGCACTTTTGGAGGATAAAGAACAATTAGAGGATTATATGATTTTGGTTTTGAACAAAGCTATCGCAAAAGCTTCTCAAGTTAATGAAGCCGAATTGGATGCTGTGGCAAAAATGGACATGCCGATGATTCCAGGAATGGATAATTTGTTCAAATAAAAATAAAATTTAAGGTTTACTGTTTTTTAATGATTTAAAAAACGGTAAACCTTAAACTTTAAAAAGTTCTTGAATTAGCTTTACACTAATTTTTGAAGTGTTTCAAGCACATAAGTGTGCATCACTTCCTTATAGTCTAAATGGGTTACAATACGCAGTTTGCCATGCCCCATTGAACTAATTAAAATATTTTTTTGCTTTAGGAGTTCGATTAAATTCTTCTCGATTACATTCGGAACCAAAGTAAAAATCAAAATATTTGTTTCTACTGGCTCTACAGATGCCACCCAACTTACCCTTTTTAGTACTTCTGCAATTTCTTTGGCTCTGCGGTGGTCTTCGGCCAAACGCTCAATGTTATTATCTAAGGCATAAATCCCGGCTGCAGCCAAATAACCTACTTGGCGCATTCCTCCACCAAATATTTTTCGGATGCGTAAAGCACGATGAATTGTTGCTTTGTCACCCAAAAGCACAGAACCAATTGGAGCACCTAAACCTTTTGACAAACACACTGAAATCGTATCAAAAATTTGCCCAAAAGCTCTAGGATCTTGTCGTTTAGCTACCAATGCATTCCAAATTCGCGCGCCATCCAAGTGAAATTTCAAATTATTGGCCTTACAAACGGCTTGAATTTTTTGTAAATCTTCAATTTCATAACAAGCGCCACCACCTTTATTGGTTGTGTTTTCAACGCAAACCAAACTCGTTAACGGGCTATGGTAAAATTCTGGATCATTAATCGCTGCTGCAACCTGATCTGCTGTAATCATTCCGCGTTTTCCGTCAAGCAAACAGCAGGATACACCGCTATTGAACGAAACTCCACCACCTTCGTAATGATACACGTGTGCGTATTTATCGGCAATTAATTGCTCACCAGGTTGCGTATGTAATTTAATCGCCGTTTGGTTAGCCATCGTTCCTGAAGGAAAAAAAAGTCCAGCCTCCATACCAAACATGGCTGCTACCTTGGCTTCAAGAGCAATAACTGTAGGATCTTGCTTGTACACATCGTCTCCCACAGTTGCGTTTAACATGTGCACTAGCATTTCGCGAGACGGTTTTGTAATCGTGTCGCTTATTAAATTTATTTCCATAATATATTTTTATTTAGACACGGTGCAGCACTTACAATTGCACCGTCGCATAATTTTCCTATTTTTGTGGCACAAATTTACACAATACGAATTGTTATTTCCAATAAGTTCCGTTAAATCTGAACTAATATTACACAGCAAAAACGTAGCGAGGTAAAATGATAAAATAACAACCTAGTACATTAATTTTTATGACAACTACCGAACAAATAAAAGGTATTGTAGAGCGCCTTGGTGCGTTGAGGAGGTATCTTTGACGTTGATGCCAAACTAATTGAAATTTCAAACGAAGAAGAAAAAACATTTGCTCCCGATTTTTGGAACAATCCTAAAGAGGCCGAACTTTTGGTTAAAAATCTTCGAAACAAAAAAAAATGGATAGAAGACTACAATAAAGCGGTTGAAATGACCGACGAATTAGAGTTAGCCTATGATTTTTACAAAGAAGGAGAACTTTCTACCGAAGAATTAGACGAGCAATACACCAAAACAGAGGCACATATTGAGGCCATCGAATTCAAAAATATGCTCTCTGACGAAGGCGACACATTGAGTGCCGTCATTCAAATTACAGCCGGTGCTGGTGGAACTGAAAGTTGTGATTGGGCAGAAATGCTTACGCGTATGTACATGATGTGGGGCGAAAAATATGGTTACAAAATCAAAGAGCTGAACTTTCAAAAAGGTGAAGCCGCTGGAATCAAAACCGTAACTTTAGAATTTGAGGGCGATTATTCTTTTGGCTACTTAAAAGGAGAAAACGGCGTACACCGATTGGTACGTATTTCGCCTTTTGACAGTAACGCCAAACGACATACTTCATTTGTGTCCGTTTACGTGTACCCGCTTGTTGACGATAGTATTGAAATTGAAATCAATCCTGCTGATATCGAAATTACTACCTCACGCTCTAGTGGCGCTGGTGGGCAAAACGTGAATAAAGTAGAGACGAAAGTACAACTTTTTCACAAACCAACAGGTATCCAAATTCAATGTTCAGAAACGCGCTCGCAGCAAGACAACAGACAACGTGCTATGCAAATGCTTCGTTCTCAATTGTATGAAATTGAATTAAAAAAGAAACAAGCACAACGTGCAGATATTGAAGCTGGCAAGATGAAAATTGAATGGGGCTCACAAATCCGAAATTACGTGATGCAACCTTACAAACTAGTCAAAGACGTCAGGACAGGCTATGAAACGAGTAATGTGGATGGTGTCATGAATGGTGAAATTGATGCGTTCCTAAAAGCCTATCTGATGATGATGGGACAAAAAGAAGAATAAGTTTTAAAATCCTATAAAAAACTTTTTTTATAGGATTTTTTATATAATTTTACCATAAAAAAGTAAAACATGAAAATTACAACTACTGCAATCCTACTATTTATTACAAGCTTCATTTGGGCACAACAAAAGGTTTATTTTACAAAAGATTTTAAAGAATTACCATCACAAACTAATGCCACTTACTACACCGTTTATGAACCAAACGGTAAGGCAACAATTAGAACTACCTATTACATCAACCATAGTATCTATTCTAAGGACTATTTCTCAAACTATAAGAAGAGAGAAATTGATGGTACATCAGAACGCTGGTATCCAAACGGCAAAAAAGAGTCATTAGCGATTTATGTAAAAGGAAAACAAGAAGGTCCACAAACACGTTATTACGAATCCGGAAAGATTAAAAGAGTTGAAAATTTTAAAAACGGGGAATTTGTTGATGGGAAATGTTTTGACGAAAACGAAACAGAAATCGCGTTTTTTCCATACTACATAAAACCAGAATTTCCAGGAGGTGAAAAAGCATTTTATGATTTCATTGCCTCTGATTTTAAAAAACCAAATAATAGTTTTGGACAAGTTATAATTGGTTTTTCAGTAGAATTGGATGGTACTTTAAATCATTTTGAAGTAATAAAAAGTGTGAACAAGGAAATTGATTTAGCAGTGATCAAAACACTAGTAAGGAGTCCAAAATGGCTACCAGGAAAAATTGATGGTAAGGCAATCGTAATGAAATATAAAATTCCGATTACATTAAGTTCATTTGAAGAAAATCAAAAAAAAATTGGTAGAACTAAAATGGAGGATTAATTAGGATAACTACGAGTAAATTCTTTTATTTGAAAAATATTTAACTCAAAAACTTCCAATTTTTCAATGAAATCCTATACAATTAACGAAATAAACGAAATTCTTAAAGGAGAAATCGATGGGTCAACCCTAACAAGCATTACTGCTCCAGAACAA
>CAZMHK010000070.1:0-15929 GCA_964566045.1 uncultured Flavobacterium sp. | reverse complement strand
TCTTTTCCTTTTCCTATTTTTTTTGGTTCTCTTGCTTTCCAGGACAAAATTACAAAATCATCATTAGCATCTACTAATTCTGCTTCAATTATTTCTGTACCAGTCTTTACAATTAATGTACGACCAATATTTTTTTTGTATTGACGCACCATTTTTAAAGCAGATCCTACCCCAACCGAGGCTACTTCTAAAGAATAATCTTGCTCCTCACGATCTAAATGATTATCGATATAACGACTCACATCAATACAATCCTGCAACACAACGCCTTGATCGCCATCAAGCGAGACAATTACTTTGTAGGCATCAGTGATCACAAGGTCTATTAAAAACAAAGCAGGCCTCTCGGCCAAAGCTTCGTTTAATACGGAATTTACTTTTTCTTTAAATGTCATATTTTTATAAAAAGAGGGGACATTTAGTCCCCTCATTATCTAGATTTTAATAAATAACGGTGCAAAGATAGTCTTTTTTTTGTAATTCGAAATAACAGCACACCTTAAAAAGAGCGCTTATTGCTTATATTTCATAAAATTACATTTAAAATGGAACTCAAAATCCAAAAATATTCTTTTGCCCCATAAACAAAACCATCCTAAAACAAAAAAACCTCCCAAAAATGAGAGGTTTTACATGTTGGTCTACTAGGACTCGAACCTAGAAAGACTGCACCAAAAACAGTTGTGTTACCATTACACCATAGACCAAATTTGATTACTAAGTCGCTAGTGTTCCTTAGCGAGTGCAAATTTAGACTATTTTTTAGTTTGCGCAAACTTTTTTCGACTTTTTATGAAAAAAAATTCATTTTTTTTTGAACTAAAAGCACACCATAGACCAAAATAATTCATTGTCAAGGAGTTATTAAATCGGTGCTCTTTTCCAGAAAATAATGTTAATGCAACGAAGGTTAAACAAAAAAACATTTTCTTTGTATCTTACAATTTAATTAAAAAATAGTACATGGATAAAGCAGTATTCAATTTCAAAAAATGGAACACCATATTAGGATGGTTCACATTTGGGATCGCATTAATAACCTACACTTTGACCGTTGAACCTACGATGAGCTTTTGGGATTGCGGTGAATACATTGCCACAGCAGCAAAATTAGAAGTAGGTCACCCACCAGGAGCACCTTTGTACCAAATGATGGGTGCCTTTTTTGCGATGTTTGCAACTGCTCCTACCCAAATAGCGTTAATGGTTAATATGATGTCTGTTTTTTCGAGTGCTTTTACCATTTTATTTATGTTTTGGTCATCGACACTTTTGTTAAAAAAATTAATTAGCATTGTATCTACTACAGAAAACAGCAACGTATCCCAAGACATTAAGCAAAAATACAATGATATAGTTGTATTGGGCAGTTCTTTTGTTGGAGCACTTGCTTATACTTTTTCGGATAGCTTTTGGTTTAATGCTGTAGAGGCCGAAGTATACGCCATGGCCTCTCTATTTATTGCCTTACTATTTTGGTTAGGATTGAGATGGGAACAAGACATGGATACTCCGCGAGGAAATAAATGGTTGTTGATTATTTCACTTGTAGTGGGACTTTCATTTGGAGTGCACTTTATGGCCTTGTTAACGATTCCATCAATCGGATTTTTATATTTTTTCAAAAATTATAAAGTTGTTACGATTAAGAACTTTATTCTAGCAAATATTATTGTAATAGCTATATTGCTATTCATTTTTAAACTATTATTACCTCTTACCATGGCTTTCTTCGGGAAAACCGAAGTGTTTATGGTGAATAATTTAGGATTACCTTTTGACTCAGGAACTATCTTTGTGGCCTTATTACTAGTTGTATTCTTTTATTTTGGATTAAAAATTACCAAAGAAAAAGGATTAGCAACTTACAACACCGTATTGCTTTGCGTTCTTTTTATTTTAATAGGATTTTCGACATGGATGATGCTTCCTATACGAGCAAATGCCGATACAGTTATTAATGAAAATAAACCATCTGATGCACGCGAAGTTTTAGCCTATTATAACAGAGAGCAATATGGCGTAAATCCTTTATTTTACGGTCCGCAATACACTGAAAATTTTGCAGGCTTAGACAAGGACGAACCGTATTTAGACAAAGCCCCAAATTACGAGCGTGATTACAAAACAGGCAAGTATGTTATTGTAAACAACTTTAAAAACGCTGCTCAAAACTCTGATGATAATCACAAAACCATTTTACCTAGGATGTGGAGCGATGGTCATATTGAAAATTATATGAACTTTACCAATCCGCCAGAGTTTAGATTGAATCCTGATTATCCTTACGAAGATGATTTAGGTAAATATGGTATTGACCCAAGCCAACTAAGCGAGGAAGACTACAATAGAGCTATTGCGCAATTAAGAAATGAAACTGAGAAAATTGTTAACGAATTCAGACAAGCCTATGCTCAAAAGCAAATTGATAACGAGGGCTATGTGAAATTCCTGAAAAGCTATGGGGATTATTTAATTGTTGAAAAACCAACCACTGCTGACAATTTAGGATTCATGATTGAATACCAATTTGGATACATGTATTGGAGGTATTTAATGTGGAACTTTGTAGGACGTCAAAATGATGTACAAGGGCGCTATGATTATTTAGATGGAAACTGGTTGAGCGGAATCCCATTTATTGACGAACTACATTTGGGTAGTCAAGAAAACCTACCATCAGATGTACTGAATAATAAAGGACGTAATGTTTATTTCTTTATCCCATTCATTTTAGGATTAATCGGATTGATGTACCATGCTACTAAAGACCGAAAAAGCTTTTATGTACTGCTCACCTTATTTTTATTTACCGGATTTGCCTTAAAAATTTATTTAAATGAAAGGCCATTTGAACCAAGAGAGCGCGACTACGCACTTGTGGGCTCCTTTTATGTTTTTGCTATTTGGATTGGTTTTGGAGTATACGCATTGTACGAAAGTGCGCAAAAATACCTTGCCCCAAAAATTGCAGGACCAGCACTTATTGCAGCAAGTTTACTAGCCGCACCGGTATTAATGGCATCACAAAACTGGGATGATCATGATCGTTCTGGCAAATACACTGCAGTTGCAATGGCAAAAGCGTATTTAGAATCGTGCGACCCTAATGCTATCTTATTTACCATTGGTGACAATGATACCTTCCCGCTTTGGTATGCCCAAGAAATTGAAGGTGTTCGAACCGACGTAAAAATTGTCAACACTAGTTTATTTATGACAGATTGGTACATTGATCAAATGAAAACCAAAACTTACGAGTCAGATCCTTTACCGATTTCATTTAAACATGATGATTATGTGGGTGACAAGTTAGATTACGTAGCGCACATTCCTAAAGTAGAAAGCCGATGGGATGTTAAAGACTTGATTAACTTTATCAAAAATCCGCAATCAACAGTTGATATGCAAAATGGACAAACGATTCATTTTTATCCGACTAACAAAATCAGAATTCCTGTAGACAAAAATGTCATCATTAAAAACAAAGTAGTTAATCCTAAATTTAATGATTCAATAGTATCATCATTAGACATCGAAATAAAAGGAAACGCACTTTACAAAAACAGGTTAATGATGCTGGATCTGATTGCAAATAATAACTGGAAAAGACCTATATATTTTAGTGGCGGTTCATCTGACAGCGAAGATTATCTTTGGCTGAAAGATTATCTTCAATTAGAAGGTATGGTTTACAAATTGGTTCCAATTAAAACCGCACTAGCAAAAGATGCTAGTCCATTAGATATGGGACAAATTGATACCGATAATATGTATGCCAAAGTAATGAAATGGGATTGGGGTAATAGTGAGAGTCCAAATATTTATCACGATCCCGAAACAAGACGCAACAGCATAACCTACAGAGCAAATCTTTCTAGACTTATGTTGCAACTTATTGCTGAAGGCAAAAAAGACAAGGCAAAAAACATCATTGAATTAGCGATGACTAAAATGCCTGTTGAATATTTTGGGTATTACTCACTAGTAGAACCTTTTGCAGATGGTTATTATAAAATTGGCGAAACTGCCAAAGCACAGCAGCTTTTGAACCAACTCATCAAAAAATACCAAGAGAACTTGAACTACTACGGTGGATTAAAATCATCCGAACAGTCAAGCATAGCTATCCCAATTATTACTGATATTGAACGCTATAGAAGTTTATTAACCGTAATGAAAACCAACGGTGATTTGACTTTTTACAATAAAAACAAAGTTAGCTTTAACACTTATGTTAAAATGTTTGAGCGTTTTGAACGTGATTTAGAGTAAACAGTCTACACCAAAAGGAAAAGTGTTTTAGAATAGCTGATAAAGCTTCCTCCTAAAACACTTTTTTTATTTTAAATAACTGCGATATTCAAATTAAACAATTTACAGCTTATGAATTTTTATTGGGTTAAAACAAATTGGCTTATCAAACGTTTATTTCGCAACATGATTTGGAGTGTAAAAACCACAGATCGTCATGTATATTTAACTTTTGATGACGGGCCAATTCCTGAAATAACTGCATGGGTACTTGAACAACTACAGGTTTATAATTACAAAGCTACCTTTTTTTGTATTGGAGAAAATGCGGCTCGTAATCCTGAAATTGTACAGCAAATACTTAAAGAAGGACATCGTATAGGCAACCACACGTACAATCATGTTAATGGCTGGAAAACTACTAATAAAGAATATGAAGCTAATATAAAACGTTGCCAAGAGCAACTAAATAAATCAGATAGCAATAAGAAGTTACCATTCCTTTTCAGGCCACCGTACGGTAAAATAACAGGTCGAAAAGCAAAACTGGCTCGAAAATTAGGCTATAAAATTATAATGTGGGATATTTTGAGTGCTGACTTTGACTCATCAATTAGCAAGGAGCAGTGTTTAAAAAACGTAATCTCTAACATACGCCCCGGAAGTATAATTGTATTTCACGACAGCATAAAAGCATTTCCGCATTTACAGTACGTATTACCAAAAGTAGTAGCACATTTAAAAGTAAATGGCTTTGAATGCAAATCTTTATGAAATACGGCTCTGAAATTAAACTTGTTCTTTGACGATACTAATAATAGAATTAGCATCTAATTCACCGGATTTTCTCCAAACCATTTGTCCTTCTTTATAAATTATCAAAGTAGGTAGGCCTTTGATGCGCAAAGCTTCGGCTAATTCTTGATTTTTATCAACATCAATTTTTATTACTTTGGCTCTATCGCCTAGTGCAGCAGCAACATCTCTAATAACGGGATGCATAGAAACTGATGCTTCGTTCCAATCGGTGTAAAAATCGATTAAAACAGGAACTCGCGTATTGATTAATTCTCCAAATTTTGACATAAAACCAAAAATTTAATTTCAAAAATTAACTAAAAAAACTTAGTTGTACTACAAATGTAGCATTTTTAACCAATTATGCGATATTTACGCCTTTTTTTAGTTCTATGACGGTGATTTCAGGCATAATACCTACACGCCCTGGATAGGCATGAAAACCAAATCCGCGATTTACATAAACATATCGCCCGAGGTTTTCGTACAATCCTGCCCATTGTGTGTACACATATTGCACTAAACTCCATTTAAAATAACCCGGAATTTCTATACCAAATTGCATGCCGTGAGTATGCCCTGAAAGCGTAAGATGATAATGTTTATCTTCATGTTGAACAACTTTATCCCAGTGCGAAGGATCGTGACTCATTAATATTTTAAAATCTTCTTTTGTTAATGAACCCGTAGCTTTTTTTAAATCGCCGGCTTGTTTAAAATTATGCCCCCAATTCTCTACTCCAATTAAAGCCAATTGATCAGTTCCTTTTTTGATAAAAGTATGTTCATTTAGGAGCAGGTTAAAATTAATGTCGGTGTATAGTTTTTTTATAGCTTGGAAGTTAGCTTCTTTTTCAACCTCACTGGGCCAAGTTACATATTCACCGTAATCATGATTGCCAAGTACCGCATATTTCCCAAAAGGATGATCTTTAATTCGATTAAAAGTTTCTATCCAAGGATACATCTCTTTTGCATGTGTATTTACGATATCTCCTGTAAACAAGATGATATCCGAATTCTGTTCATTAATTAAATCGATAGCATAATTGATTTTCTCAGGATTATCAAAACTTCCGCTATGGACATCCGATATTTGTGTAATCGTAAACCCATCAAAGGCATCAGGCAAATCCGGAAAAAAAATACGTTGTTTGATTACTTTATAGTTGTACTTACCAACAGTAATTCCATAAATTAGTGATAAAAAGGGAACAGCAGCCAAGCCTAGCCCCATTTGGCTCACAAATTTTCTACGCGAATTAATAAATGAAGCGTCAGAATCATAATTACCAAAAAAATTAAAAGTACCAACTACTAAACGATACACATCTTCTCCTAATAATATTAAAGTAATTAACAACTTGGGCACATATATTACCAAAAACAAACCCATGGTAAACATTGTTTGTTGCGTTTGTCCCACACTGCGATCAAACTGAGTTAGTGCGTATACAATATATATTAAAATTAGAACACTTAATCCTTGCAAGGAAAACAAAAGTGGTTTGCTTTTAATCAAAGTTTTAAGAAACTGATAGGTGTATAATTCTAAGATAAAAAGAATCAAACTTATAAATACGAGACGAAAGATCATTACCAATAATTTTTGGGCAAAATAACAAAAGAATCTTGAAGCGCAACTTGCAATTAGTTTAAATTTAACTGTTGCGTAACTTTATCTATTTCTATTCAATAAAAAAAACGCACCACTTAAAAAAGCAGTGCGAATTTCCTGAAATTCGAAAATTATTACTTAACAACCAATGTCATATTTGGGGTAATGATATTATCCAAAAGATTTACTGAAGAAAAACGCTGTACATAGACCTCTACAAAATCATTGGGACTCATTTCGACCAAGGCACTCAAAGGCAATACAACTATATCGCTGACTACTAATCCTCGACCATAAATTTTATACTGAGATAGAACAGATCCATTTTTTGCGATGTAAATTATATACGTTCCGGGATTTGAAACTTGAAAGGAAATAGAACCACTTACTTGGAAAAACCTTTTTCTACGCCCCAAGTACACCAACCTATTACTTTGTCCTCCAGTTGAAAATCGAAATAAATTTGTTGATGTTGATGCTGCCTGTAGCTTTACAATATTACTAGGATTAATTGACGAAAAATTTGTATTGATTCCGAGACCTACTGCATAATCAACTGCTAATTCACCAACGGCTCCCGCATCTGTTTCTGTTGGGATACCCGCGCAACGAACAGTCCAACTATTATTAAAATTATAACCTGCGTAACTACCTGTTGTGTATCCGTTAACATATTTACCCGAACTCAATGTACCTGTAAAAACAACCGTTTCAAGTACTGCATCACTATTGATCGTTGGATTATCAGAAACATCAAAACCAATATTTGTTCCTACCACCTCAGTGAACCCTCCTTGTTTTTGTACTAAATCGAACGTACCTGTTAGTTTTTCATAGGTTCCTGAGTTATTCCCAAACCAGCCAGCATTACTTATTAAAAGTTTACTTATATTTTCATAAACAACCCCTGCCGCATTACCAGCATATTGAACAATGCTAACAAATACCAAACCTAAACCTCGAATAGACCCTACACTACTTGAGCTTGCTACTATACAATCTCTAAATATTAAATTTTGGGTAGCATTTCCAGATATATTAAAAACGCTTCCACCAGCAATAGCTTGCAATGTCAAACTCCTAATACTTCCTCCTGTAGCACCTTCAAATAAATTACCTGCACGAACCAGACGATCTTCATTGGTATCAACGCCAGAGATATAAGCTCCATTTAAATCGATAGGCAAATCAAAAGTTACAGTTCCATTAATTTCGTAATACGTGTTTGGATCAAGTAAATATTTTGCATTTGATCCCGCTACTTTTTCAGCAGCTAAAATAGTTGCTACATTGTCTGTGGATCGTATTCTTTTAAATTTCAATCTTCCGTCAGCTTGTGTACTAATTGGAAGCCAACTCGGGATTGCCGCATTGTAATAATAAAAAGCTTTCAAATCAGTATCATAAACAATCAATCCATCTGCAGGCAAAACAATTGCATTGCGTTGTGCTGTAGTCATTCTAGGAGTTAACAAACCTTGTGTTGTGGAGGTAACATCAAGAACAGAACTTGCATGAGGTGTTGTAGTACCCACGCCCACTTGCGCATTAGTAACTACCGAAAAGATCAAGAAAAACAAAACACAGATTGGTACAAGTTTTAAGTTAGCGTAATTTTTTTTCATAACATCGAAATCTAAAGTTGATAAAATAGTTGGTTGTATTTGATTCAAATGTATTTTTTATATCGATAAAGTACAAATAAAATCGATGAAATACATTTTTTAAACAAATAAAACATATTAATCTTACTTTATTATGCATAAAAAATCAAAGTAGAACTATTTTTCAAAGATCTTTAGATTAGGAAAATTCATTTTTAGGGTTACATCTTTAAAACTTTTAAGAGAATATGTCACTTTAAAACAAAAAATACTTTCTTATGGATAAGACTTCATATTGCTGTGCAAAGAAATGATATTTTGATACCCACTTAACCTAATCAATTCAAGTTGAATATATACTTTAAGTACTAATAGAATACATAAAGTCAACAACGAATAATGCAAGAACGATAGAAGTTCACTTATTCTACAGAGCCACTATTAAAAGTGCTCATAGCTACAGACCGAACTCCTTGAACCCACAATACCAAGAAAGATGCCTTGCTCCCAAATATAAAAGTACAATCACTAACACGCCAAAATTACTGGAGAACATAAAATTATACTATTTAAGTACTACATCATGAATCGATTAAACAACATACAAATTTAACATTGAGGAAAGTAGCGATTTTTGGAGTTTACTCTTCATCAACAATTCTACAAGGTACTTTTTGTTTTTTCTGAAAAAAAATCATCTCCAAAAAACGAATCTTCACATCAACTCTAATTTACATTCTTCCTGGTTTTAGACAAACAGTTCTTTTAACCATCATCAGTATTCAACAAAAAACGCTACACAAAAAAGGCCATCCTTTGCGGACAGCCTTCTGTGTAATTTTAAGTTTGCAAAACAAATTGAAATATCTATTTACTTCATCGTCATGTTAAATGAAAAAGTATCTATGTTGATTTTTGTACCCGTATTAATTCTTTTTAACCATAATTCAACAGACTCGTTTTGATTTAATGTAATGGAGCCTGAAACTGGAAAAGCTTGTGTAAAGCCACTATTGGTGTCAATATAAGTTTCGGTTGCTGGAAGTGGTGTAACAGTAGTTCCGTTGGACCCAACTTTCACAAAATAAAATACATATACAGCGTTAGTTCCTACTGTTGTTTCTATAAAGGCAACTGATGAATTCACTTGAAATGAACGTGTTTTTTTTCCTCTGTAAGTCAGCCTCCCAGATACACTTGAACTAAATCTTAATAGTTCATCTGACGATGTAACATTGGTATTCACCTTATAACCCAAATTTTGAGTTGTTGCTGTAGTTCTTGAAGCAGAGGTATTACTAGGATCGTATATGTTTCCTGTGGCAGATGCGTCTGTCTCAGTAGGAATACCTGCGCATCTTACATTCCAATTATTATCAAAATTATAGCCTGCATAGGTTGCTGGCGTATAACCATTTACATACTTTCCTGAAGAGAGGGTACCAGTAAAAACAACTGATTCCATTACACCATCACCAGTTATGATTGGGTTTGCACTTACATCAACCCCCACTGCTGCACCATTTACTTCACAAAAACCACCTTGTTTTTGTATCAAGCTAAATGTACCTGTAAACCTTTCAAAAGTGCCTGTATTGTTACCAAACCAGGCTGTATTACTCAAAAGCACACGTGTATTATTAGTGTATGTAATTCCTGTTGTATTAGCAGCAAAATTCACGAAAGATAAAAACACTAGTCCAAAACCACTAATTGTTCCCACATTTGACGAGTTTGCAACAATAGCATCTCTAAAAATAAAACTCTGTGTATTGCCACTTGCTACCAGATTAAATACCCCACTTGTTCCCACAATACCCAAGGTTTTAATAGTGCCTCCAGTCGCACCTTCAAAAAGAAAGCCACCAGCTTTAACGAGTAGATCTTCATTTGCATCTAAACCTACTAAATATGCATTATTCAAATCTATTGGTAAATTGACATTGATTATACCATTTATCTCATAATAAGTACCGCTATCCAAAAGGTATTTTGTTCCACCTCCAGCGGCTAATTCTGAAGCCAAAACAGTGGATAATACGTCTGTCGATTTAATACGCTTAAACTTTAGGCGACCGGTGCTAGCACTGTTAATGACAGTCCAAGCAGGTGTTGCTTGGTTGTAATAATAAAATGCTTTTAAATCCGTATCGTATACCATTAAACCATCAGCTGGCGAGGCGATAGCATTACGTTGAGCTGTTGTCATTCTTGGAGTTAACATTCCTTGTGTGGTTGAAACAACATCTAAAATTGAACTAGCGTGAGGAGTTGTAGTTCCCACTCCTACTTGCGCAAAGATAGTAACCGTAAAAAACATAAAAAATACAAAACAGCTAGACATTTTATTTGAAAGGGAGTAAACTTTTTTCATAACATAAAAATTTCAAGTTAGTAGAACGGTTTGGTTGATTCGCCTTTTAAAACTAGCTATTTAATCGATTAAATGCAAATAAAATCGATTAAATACATTCTTTAGCGGAATAAACCATGATATATCTTACAGGTAAGAAACCATAATACATTCTAATAGCTAAATTCAAAACTGAACCTCTTTTTAAATCATAAACAAATCATTATCAAATAGTTTCAAAAAACACTATCAACACCCCAACATACACTACCCAATAAAAGTTATTGTATGAATACCCAAATAGTGTTTTGTTTTGTACTTTTGAAATCTTTACAAATTCAAACTTATGTCAGTACAAAAAAGACTTTTCTTGCTCGATGCCTACGCTTTAATTTTTCGAGGATATTATGCGTTTATTAAAAATCCTAGAATTAACTCTAAAGGCATGGACACTTCTGCTATTGTGGGATTTATGAATTCATTAATGGATGTAATCAAAAGAGAAAAACCAGATCATTTGGCAGTTGCTTTTGACAAAGGAGGTAGCGAGCTTCGAAACGAACTTTTTCCAGAATACAAAGCCAATAGAGATGCCACACCAGAGGCTATCAAAGTTGCCGTTCCTTATATTCAAGAATTGCTCAAAGCCATGCACATTCCTATTATTGAAGTGGCAGGTTACGAGGCTGATGATTTAATAGGTACGATAGCCAAACAAGCCGAAAAAGAAAATTTTAAAGTTTATATGGTTACGCCAGATAAAGATTTTGCACAATTAGTTTCTGAAAATATCTTCATGTACAAGCCTGCCCGAATGGGTAATGGAATTGAAATTTGGGGTATTCCAGAGGTACTTGAAAAATTTGAAATAGAAAGACCCGAGCAAGTAATTGATTATCTAGGAATGATGGGCGACTCTGCCGATAACATTCCGGGATTACCCGGTGTAGGAGAAAAAACTGCTAAAAAATTCCTAGCCGAGTACGGTTCTATCGAAAATTTGTTAGCCAATACGCATGAACTCAAAGGCGCCATCAAAACCAAAATTGAAGCTAATGCTGAGTTGGGTTTACTTTCTAAAAAATTAGCAACCATATTATTGGATTGTCCTGTTACCTTCAATGAGGTTGATTATGAATTATCAACTCCTGATGTTGAAAAAACAGATGCATTGTTTAACGAATTAGAATTTAGACGAATGGCCGAGCAATTTGATGCCATTTTTAAAAACCCATCACAAAACAACAGCACAACTGATGTTGCTAACGATGCGAAGCTTTACAAAAAAAGCTCTAAAAACGACGACCAATTTGATTTATTTGGCGCTGCAACAACAGATGAAGACGCTACTAGTCGCACCGCTTTTTACAACACATTAGCAACAACACCTCACGCCTATCAAATCATTCAAGGTGATTTAGGATTGCGTTTACTGTTACAAAATCTACAAAATCAAAGCTCCGTTTGTTTTGATACCGAAACTACTGGCCTTGATGCACTGCATGCAGAATTGGTAGGTATTTCATTTTCATTCGAGAAAGGAAAAGGATTTTATGTTCCGTTTCCCGAAAATCAAGAAGAAGCACAAGTACTTGCCGCCAAGTTCATTCCGTTTTTTGAAAACGAAGACATTGAAAAAATTGGTCAAAATCTAAAATACGACCTCAAAATACTTTCTAATTATGGTATAACCGTAAAAGGAAAACTATTCGACACCATGATTGCGCATTACTTGATAAATCCTGACATGCGTCACAATATGGATATTTTAGCTGAAACCTATTTACAGTACAGTCCGCAATCAATTGAAGAGCTTATTGGTAAAAAAGGAAAAAACCAAAAGTCAATGCGTGATGTGGCTCTAGAGGAAATAAAAGAATACGCTGTTGAAGATGCCGATATTACTTTTCAACTTAAAGAATTATTCACAACCGAATTAGACAACACCGGAACAAAAAAATTATTTGACGATATTGAAATTCCGTTAGTTAAAGTTTTGGCCGATATGGAGCGCGAAGGCATTCGTGTAGATGTCGCTTTCTTGCAATCGCTTTCGCAAAACCTAACAGAGGACATTAAAAAGCTAGAGCAAAACATCTACGAAACCGCAGGCGAAAAATTCAACTTAGCCTCGCCAAAACAACTCGGAGATATTTTATTTGACAAATTGAAAATAGGCGGCGCTAAGCAAAAAAAGACCAAAACAGGACAATATGCCACTGGTGAAGAAATTTTAAGTTATCTAGCCGCCGACAATCCAATTGTCAAAGATATTTTAGATTGGCGTCAATTAGTTAAACTGCAAAACACTTACGTAGATGCCTTACCGAATCAAGTAGATGTTGTTACAAAACGCATTCATACCGATTACATGCAAACGGTTGCAGCAACAGGACGTTTGAGCTCAAACAATCCTAACTTGCAAAACATTCCAATTCGTACCGAACGTGGTCGCCAAATCAGGAAAGCATTTGTTGCTAGAGATGAAAACTACACCCTAGTTTCGGCGGATTACTCCCAAATTGAGCTTCGCGTGATTGCAGCTTTGTGTGGCGAAGAGAATATGATAAAAGCTTTTCAAAATAAAGAAGATATTCATAAATCAACGGCATCAAAAGTATTTAATGTGCCGCTAGAAGAAGTGACTCGCGAACAACGTAGTCATGCCAAAACAGTGAATTTCGGAATCATTTATGGAGTTTCGGCATTTGGATTAAGTAATCAAACCAACTTGTCTCGTAAAGAAAGTGCTGATTTGATTGAAGCTTATTACCAAACGTATCCCAAATTAAAATCATACATTCAAGATCAAGTTGATTTTGCTCGAGACAATGGTTATGTGCAAACTATTGTAGGACGTCGCAGGTATTTAAAAGATATCAACTCGCAAAACGCTATTGTTCGTGGTGGAGCTGAACGAAATGCAGTCAACGCACCAATTCAAGGTAGCGCCGCTGATATCATCAAAATTGCAATGATCAACATTCATAAAAAGTTGACCGATGAAAACTGGAAAAGTAAAATGCTCCTTCAAGTACATGACGAACTTGTTTTTGATGTACATAACGACGAACTAGATGCTATTCAACCCATGATTAAACACGAAATGGAAAACGCCTTTCAACTAACCGTTCCTTTAGAAGTTGAAATTGGAAAAGGAAAAGATTGGCTCGAAGCGCATTAATAAGCAGACGTAAAAAAACTCTAATCGAACTGATTAGAGTTTTTTTATATCTGTAATCTCGCATTTCTTTTTGCGAAACAATTTAAAATTATATTGAACGTCCTAAATTGCGACAGCTTTTCTATTACTTAAAATTTTATATGACCAAAAAGCCAATAGACCCAATGGTTGTAAAACGATTAACGAAAGGATAAGAATCATTTTAGTTACCGAAGACACTGCTGCTAAGTTTAAAACAGTATACAAGGAGTAAACCCAAAACACAAAATAAAAAACCACAAGAAGTATAAAGAGAATTTCTAACATAACCATCAAAATTAAGTTGGTGAAAAAATAAATATAATCGGTTCAAACCAAAAATAAGAAAAATTTTAGGATTGTGCACAATGTTATTATATTTTTTTATCTGCTTACAATTTAAACCAATCGAGTCGACTCTCGCTCCTTCAATTTAGTTTTAATCACTTTGGTTTCATAAGGCAAATGTTCTTCATTTGATTCCAAACGGTCAATTAATAAAGTAGCCGCTACTTCTCCTATTTCAATTCCGTGTTGACTTACCGTGGTTAAACTAGGTGACAATCGGCGCGAAGCCAAAATTCCATCTGCAAAACCAATGATCGAAATATCTTCTGGTACTCGGAACCCTTTCTTAACTGCAAATCGCAAGGCTGCTACTGAATCATTTTCTTCTAAAGCAAAAATACCATCAATGCCTTGAGCAAAAACAGCATCAACCTTACTTTTTAAGTCCTCTTCAGCATCCGTACGAATGATGATCGATTCATCTACAGCGATATTATTATCAGCTAAAGCTTTCAAATACCCTTCGGCACGCAATTTACCAACACTTAAATTATCGACAGATGAGAAAAGCGCAATTTTTTTACAACCCAAATCAATCAAATGTTGCGTAGCGTTGAGTGCAGAGTCAAAATCATCTACAATAACTTTGTCGCATTCAACCCCTTCGGCAATACGATCAAACATTACAATTGGAGTCCCGTCATTTATAATGGCAGAAAAATGCTGGTAATCTTCATTTTTTTGAGCCTCTTCAGAAACTGAAACTATAAAACCATCCGTAGTGCCATTACTCAACATTTCAAGTGTGTGTGCCTCTTTCTCTGACGATTCGTTGGAGATACACATAATAACGTTGTATCCTTTTTCATCGGCAACTTTTTCGATTCCGCTAAACACTTTCGCAAAGAAAGAGTTTAGGATATTAGGAATAATGACACCGATAGTCTTTGTTTTTCTGTTTTTCAAATTCAAACCAATAACATTGGGCTTGTAATTTTTAAGCTTGGCATATTCCTTTATCTTTATCTTAGTTTGATCACTAATCTCAGGACTATCATTTAAGGCTTTAGAAACCGTAGAAACAGAAACGTTGAGTTCTTTGGCAATTTGTTTAAGCGTTGCTTTTGCTTTCATAGGTACAAGGTTGTGCGTAATTAAACTTAAAAAACGATCACAATGTAAGAATAATTAAAATACAATGTGCTTAATTCACAAAAATAGCCATTTTTGATACAGATTTGGCACAAAAAACTGCGAAAAATCAAAAAACAGTCTGAAAAATAAAAGCAATTGAAAGCAAAGCAGTTACCTAAAATAAAAAAGAAATAAGGTAAACCAAACAGACAATTAATATCCATTTGATAATCAGCACACAACCGTTTACAAAATAATCTTTTCAGGTATTTGCATTTAAAATAATTAATTGTACTTTTGCAACCCCTTTATTGGGGATGGAATGTTTAATTAAAAATATATTATGGACGCATTAAGCTACAAGACACAGTCAGCAAGCAAAGCCACCGTTACAAAAGAGTGGATTGTTGTAGATGCAGAAGGTCACAACTTAGCTCGTCTTGCTTCAAAAGTCGCAATGATTTTAAGAGGTAAGTACAAGCCAAGTTACACACCACACGTGGACTGCGGTGATAACGTAATTGTTATCAACTCAGAAAAAATCAACCTTACAGGTAACAAAATGGATGAAAAAACATACATCCGTCACACTGGTTACCCAGGAGGTCAAAGAAGTTTAACTGCTAAAGTATTGCAAGCGAAAAACCCTGCATTAGTAGTAGAAAAAGCTGTAAAAGG
>CAZMHK010000069.1:0-15991 GCA_964566045.1 uncultured Flavobacterium sp. | reverse complement strand
AATCAGCCGAGGTTTCAATCATCAATCAAAAAACGAACAGTTAATCAGACTGTTGTTTGCTTTAAAAAAGTTTCAAGTTTAAGGTTTCAAGATGTTTTGAGCACGCTGAAACTTTAAACTTAAAACAAATATAGTTATCCTAAATAAGTTTTTAAAATTTTGCTTCTAGAAGTGTGTTTTAATCTACGGATTGCTTTTTCCTTGATTTGACGTACACGCTCACGAGTGAGGTCGAAAGTTTCTCCAATTTCTTCTAAAGTCATTGGGTGTTGGTCACCAAGACCAAAGTACAAACGAACTACATCAGCCTCACGAGGTGTAAGAGTTTCAAGAGAACGCTCAATTTCGGTACGCAATGACTCGTGGATTAACTCTCTGTCAGGGTTTGGTGATTCGCCAGAACGCAATACATCGTACAGGTTAGAATCTTCACCTTCTACAAGTGGAGCATCCATTGATAAGTGACGACCAGAGTTTTTCATAGACTCTTTTACATCATTTACGGTCATATCAAGTTCTTTCGCAATTTCCTCAGCAGATGGCGGACGCTCGTTAGATTGCTCTAATAACGCGTACATCTTGTTGATTTTGTTGATAGAACCAATTTTGTTCAAAGGCAAACGAACGATACGAGATTGCTCAGCTAAAGCTTGCAAAATCGATTGACGAATCCACCATACAGCATACGAAATGAATTTGAAACCACGAGTTTCATCAAAACGTTGTGCTGCTTTTATAAGTCCAAGATTTCCTTCGTTAATTAAGTCGGGAAGAGTTAAACCTTGGTTTTGATATTGTTTTGCCACTGACACTACGAAACGTAAGTTGGCTTTTGTTAATTTTTCTAAGGCGCGCTGGTCACCAGCTTTAATCTTTTGTGCTAACTCTACCTCTTCATCAGCCGTAATAAGATCAACTTTTCCAATTTCTTGTAAATATTTGTCTAATGATGCAGTTTCACGATTCGTTACCTGCTTGGTAATTTTAAGTTGTCTCATGGTGTTGTCTCCTCAATTTTAAAGTGTACAAATAGTTATACGTAAGGAGTTGCAAAAAAGTTACATTTATTTTTAAATTTTATTTTAAATCGTTTTTTTGGGGTATTTTCGCCGCGGCGAATCGGGCTATGCGTTACAATCTTTTTATTCGCCGCGGCGCATAAAAAGGATTTCCACTGCTATCCCTAATGCGGAGTCGTTTTTTAGAACGTTATGTGTTTTTAGAATAACAAAAATCCCGTTCGCCAATGCGAACGGGATTTTCTATAAATAAACCTTTAGTAAACTAAGATCTGATTACTCTTTTTTCTCCTCGCGCGGAGGTCTTGGTAAAAGAGCTTTTCTTGATACTTTCTCTTTTCTAGTTTTAGGATCAAGTCCTAGGTATTTTACTTGGAATACATCGCCCATGTTTACCACATCACTAACGTTTTCAGTACGTTCCCAAGCTAATTCAGATACGTGTAATAAAACTTCGTTTCCTGGAGCTGCAGTATATTCTACAACCGCACCGAAATCTAACATTTTAATTACTTTTACTTCGTAAGCTTCACCCATTGCTGGTTTGAAGATGATAGAATCAATTTTTGCTAATACAGTTGCAATTCCGTCTGGATCAGTTCCTAAGATTTCAACCACACCTTGCTCGTCTACCTCGTTGATAACAATAGTTGTTCCAGTAGCTTTTTGTAATTCTTGAATTACTTTTCCGCCAGGTCCAATTAAAGCACCAATAAAGTTTCCAGGAATAGTTCTGGTAATAATTTTTGGAGCATATTTTTTAACATCAGCTCTTGGTGTAGCGATTGTTTCAGTCAATTTTCCTAAAATATGTAAACGTCCATCACGAGCTTGTGCTAATGCTTGCTCCATAATATCGTAACGTAAACCATCAATTTTGATATCCATCTGACAAGCAGTGATACCGTCAGCTGTTCCAGTTACTTTAAAATCCATATCACCTAAATGATCTTCATCACCCAAGATATCAGATAGTACAGCAAATTTTTCGCCATCAGTAATCAATCCCATAGCAATCCCAGAAACTGGTTTTACCATTTGAACTCCAGCATCCATTAACGCCATTGTACCAGCACAAACTGTAGCCATTGAAGAAGAACCGTTCGATTCTAATACTTCAGATACGACACGAATCGTGTAAGGACAATCAGCAGGAATCATATTTTTTAAAGCACGTTGCGCTAAGTTTCCGTGACCTACTTCTCTTCTTGAAGTTCCTCTTAAAGGTTTTGCTTCTCCAGTTGAGAAAGGAGGGAAGTTATAATGTAAATAGAATTTTTCTTCACCTTGTTCAGATGGAGAATCTATTTGATTCGCTTCTCTTGAAGTTCCTAAAGTTACTGTAGCTAATGCTTGAGTTTCTCCACGTGTAAATAATGAAGAACCGTGAACTCTCGGTAAATAATCAGTTTCGCACCAAATTGGTCTGATGTCTGTTGTTTTTCTACCATCTAAACGAACGCCTAATTCTAATACTACATTACGAACGGCTTCTTTGTTTGTTTTGTAGAAATATTTAGATACTAAATCACCGTCTTCTGCTAATTCTTCTTCTGTAAATAAAGCTTTTACTTCTTCTTTTACTTCAGCAAATGCAGCACTTCTTTCATGCTTAGCAGAACCTACTTTAGCGATATTGTAAATTTTATCGTAAGCAGCAGCTTTTACTTTTTTATAAATTTCTTCGTTTTCTTTCTCTCCTTCGTACGTACGAATTTCTTTTTTACCAAAAGCTTCTTGCAAACGCAATTGTGCTTGAATTTGAACTTTGATAGCTTCGTGAGCAAATTTGATAGCTTCTACCATTTCTGCTTCTGAAATTTCTTTCATTTCTCCTTCTACCATGGCAACAGAATCCAAAGATGCTCCAATCATCATGTCGATGTCAGATTTTGCTAAGTCTTCTCTACTTGGGTTGATCACAAATTTTCCGTCGATACGCGCAACACGTACTTCAGAAATTAAGTTGTGAAAAGGAATGTCTGAAACTGCTAATGCTGCTGAAGCTGCTAAACCTGCTAATGAATCAGGCATCACTTCTTCATCATGAGACATTAACTGAATCATAACTTGTACTTCCGCGTGGTAATCATCTGGGAAAAGTGGACGTAAAACACGGTCAACTAATCTCATAGTTAATACTTCACTGTCGCTTGGGCGAGCTTCTCTTTTGAAGAAACCACCTGGGAAACGACCTGCGGCTGCAAATTTTTCGCGATAATCTACTGTTAAAGGTAAAAAATCTACATTTGGATTGATGTTACGAGATGCTACCGCTGTGGCAAGGATCATCGTATCACCCATTCTTACTACTACAGATCCATCAGCTTGTTTGGCTAAACGACCTGTCTCGATTGTGATGCTTCTGCCATCACCTAAATCGATTTTTTCTACAAATAATTGTGGAATCATAAATTTAATTTTTTAGTTAAACATGGGTTCTAGTTGTGTTGTAGTTGTTGTGTGTAGTTATTGCCTAAAACCCAATGAAAAACCAAACTTTTTTTATTGATCAATTCAAATGAACTGATTTTGCGTTTTTGTCTTAACTCTAATCCCTTTTGTGTCAGGACTTCTGTAGTGATTTAAGACAATAATATATAAAACAAAAAAAGAGGCACTTTCGCACCTCTTTCCTATTGATTATTTTCTGATATTCAATACTTTGATAATTTCACGGTATCTGTTGATTTCTTTCTTTTTCAAGTAATCTAACAACGATCTTCTTTTACCTACTAATAGTACTAGTGAACGCTCTGTGTTGTAATCATGACGATTTTTTTTCAAGTGCTCAGTTAAGTGGCTAATTCTGTAAGTAAACAAAGCGATTTGCGCTTCAGCTTTTCCAGTATTCGTTTTTTCTCCGTGTTGTGCGAAGATTTCTTCTTTAATCTCTTTAGTTAAATACATTCCAATATTATTTAATGATTCTTATGTATGTCTGCCATCTATTGGTAGACGGGTGCAAAATTAGTATTTATTTCTGATAATTAAAATTAAACTTGCGAAAGTTTTTAAAAACTTTGCTTTCAGCGTTTTAAATCTAATTTGCCATGATTGTTATGGGCAAGCTGTAAAAGAATCGAGAAGAAATTCCTCTTTTTTTACCAGGCTTCCAATCTTTAGCTTCATTAATAACACGCAATGCTTCTGCTCCGGTTCCATATCCTGCATCTCGCACCAATTTTGCTTCTGTCAGCTTTCCGGCTTTATCAACAATAAACGTGATATATATTTTACCACTAAAACCACGAATATTTGGTGCGTTATACTTTTTGCCTACATAACGATAAAAATCATTCATGCCTTTTGCAGGTGTAGGTTCTTGTTTTACCTCTGTGTAAGTATATTGATTATTTTCTTCGTCAATGCTTATGCCATTAAGTAGTTTACCGTTGTCGTATTCTTCTGTAAAACTGATTTTTGGATAAGTTGAATGACCTATCCATTTTCCGTGCTTTAATCCATTTTTGATTTCGCCTTTCTCATAAATTTGGCCATTTTTTTCAAAACCTTCAATGGCATCTTCGGTAAGTGCTTCGTAAATTCCGTTGCCGTCAATTACAATTTGTTTTTTTTCTGTGTTCCAGTATTGAATTATTTTTTCACTGGTTTTGTTTTTGACTTTGTCGTAACTGAATTCTTTTTCTGATTCTATCGAGCCATTCTCATACCACTTAAATTGTTTTCCTGAAAGGTGAGATTCAACGTAATTAGAAATTTCCTTTTTAGTTCCGTTTTCATAGTAATGAATCACGGTTCCAATTTTTCTCATTAGGTCCCTATCTTTTGTTGTGCCAGCAGCAGCAATTTTACCAGATTTGTAGTATTCTATAAATTGGTAGTCGTCTTTTTGTACGTTGTATTGCTTTACTAAACGTATGTATTTATGATTGGCTTCTTCGCTAACCTGGCCTAAAGAGTCGATATAAAAAAAGGCATCGTCATTTTCTTGCCCAAAAGATGAAGTGGAGAAAAAAATAAAAAATAAGTTAATAAGATAGAATTGAAATTGGAATTTATTGGCGTTCAACATCATTTGAGGTTTTAAAATAACGTTGCGATTTCTTTGTTTACAAATTCCAAGAAACGCTCATCTTCTTCTGTAAAAGGATCAATTACATGGCTATCGATATCGATTTGGCCAATGTTTTGTCCGTTTACAAAAAGAGGCACAACGATTTCAGATTTTACTGTAAAACTGCAAGCAATGTAATTGTCTTGAGCGCTTACATCAGGCACCACAAAATTAGCATTTGATTCGGCAACTTGTCCGCAAATTCCTTTTCCGAAAGGTATTACAGTGTGATCCGTTTCAGCACCTACGTAAGGTCCTAAATGAAGTGTTTTTGTTTCGTGATTGGCAAAATAAAATCCTACCCAATTGTAATAGGAGATAGAATCACTCAAAAGTTGACAGATGGATAAAAGCTTCTCGTCACGGTTTTGAGTCGTATTTTGGATAATTTCGGTAACTTTAGGTTGTAATTCTTGAAAGGTCATCTTTTTATTGTTTTTATTTTACAAAAGTATTTAAAGAGGGTTTTATAATTTGTATAAATTTGTTAAAAAAATCAAGTTGAAAAAATATTATTATCAATACAAGCCTTTTTTACTTTTTTTAGGTTCCTTTTCTCTGAGTTATATTTTGTTGACTTCAGTTTATCAATACTACTTGTCAGGTTTTGAAACGAATAAAGTGGATGGAATTACTCGAATAGTTAGCAATAATACCGCATGGATACTCAGTTATTTTACAACTGATTCATACGTCCTCGAAAGTGGCGGTCATGCTTATATGAAGCTTTTTTATCAAAATCATTACGTTGCCCGCATCGTAGAGGGGTGCAATGCCGTAAGTGTTCTGATCTTGTTTTCTTCATTTGTAATTTCATTTGCGGGACGTTGGATAGTAACCTTATGCTATGTTGTGGGTGGTTGTGTACTTATTTATATTTTAAATGTTTGCCGTATAGCAGCTTTAAGTGCGTTAATTTTTAATTATCCCGAGCAGGAGCATTTTTTACATGGAGTAATTTTTCCGTTATCTATTTATGGTGTCGTTTTTATATTGTGGTTAGTGTGGGTACGAAAATTTTCAAGATATGCTCATTAAAGTATTAAATAATAAATGGCGCAGTTTGGCTTTTATTGTATTGGTAGTGCTACTAGTAATGGTTCGTGTATTTGAGAATGAGTTATTTTATGATCCCTTTTTGGATTTTTTTAAAAAAGATTTTGAGAACTTGACACTCCCTGTTGTAGATCATGCAAAATTAGCCTTAGGTTTATTTATGCGATATGGTTTTAATTCTCTTTTATCCTTATTTTTAATTTATATCGTTTATCAGGATTTTGATTTAGTGAAGTTCATTTCGGTGGTTTATGCTTTTCTTTTTGTGGTATTGATGTTGTGTTTTTTTATTGTGTTGCTCAATGCGATTCCAAATCAAAATTGGATTCTTTTTTATATCCGTCGCTTTTTAATTCAACCTATATTTTTACTGTTGTTTTTTGCTGGAATTTATTACCAAAAAAGAAATAGTTAAAACCAATTTTAGCGAGCATGCTACCGTTGTAACCGTTAATAAAACTTTAAAATAAAATAATAAATTGTACTTAATGTTTATTATCCGTACTTTCACGCACTTTAAAACATACCACAAATTAAGCCACAATGAACAATTTTGATTGGAAGAATTTAATTGATCCCCTATTTTACATCCATTTTGATATTAACGGCGTCAAGCTAGGAATTTATATCGTTTTATTTATTGTTTTTGCAGAAACAGGTCTTTTTGCTGGATTTTTTCTTCCAGGAGACAGTTTACTTTTTTTAGCTGGAATTTACAGCAGAGAATTGATAGAGAATATATTGTTTATTGACAATGACTTCGTAAATGTAGTTTTGTTAGCAACTTTGGTGGCCTTGTCTGGGATTTTGGGTAATATCGTAGGATACTGGTTTGGAGCTAAAAGTGGTTACTATTTGTATAATAAACAAGATAGTTTTTGGTTCAAGCGCAAGTATCTAGTACAATCAAAGGATTTCTTTGAAAAGTATGGAGGAAAGGCAATTATTTTTGCCCGTTTTTTACCAATATTCAGAACATTTGCCCCTATCGTAGCTGGTATTGTATCGATGGATAAGAACAAATTTATGTTTTATAACATTCTAAGTTCTTTTATTTGGTCTTTTACATTAATTTTTGCGGGTCATTATTTGTATGGTTTTCTTTTGACTAATTATCAAATCGATTTGAAAGAGCACATTGAGTTAATTGTTCTTACTTTGGTTGGAATTACGATCTTGCCTGTTATTTATAAATTTAGCCGAAAAGCAAAGACTCAAGAGTAAACGAATTAGGACTTTAATAATAACTGATTAACATACAAAGGATGTAGTTTATATAAAACTGCATCCTTTTTTTACGCCAATTTATTTGGTTTTATTGGTCTCAAATTAAGTTTAAAACTATACACTTGTAGAGTATCTCGCTTTAGCTTCTAAAAATTATTTGCCAGAGATTAAGATGATTTAAAAGGATTTAATCATTGAAAATCATATTAATTTGAGGCAGTTTTTTTTCTATCGAACCTTGCAGACTTTCAGTCTACTAAACTAAGTCACTATGGACTTTTAGTTCCTAATGGTTTAGTTTACTACTGCTAATACTTTTAACACGGCTTTGTGGGAAATAAAAAAAGGTCGAAGCATTGCTTCGACCTTTTTTTATTTACTAATCTTTAAGATTACATCATCCCTGGCATTCCGCCGCCCATTGGCATTCCGCCACCAGCGTTTTCTTCTTTAATGTCAATTAATGCACATTCTGTTGTAAGGATCATTCCAGATACTGATGCAGCATTTTCAAGTGCCACACGAGTTACCTTTTTAGGATCAATAATTCCAGCTTTAAGCATGTCTACGTATTCATTCGTTTTAGCATTGTATCCAAAATCACCTGTTCCTTCAGCAACTTTTGCTACTACTACTGAGCCTTCTAGTCCAGCATTTTCAACAATAGTTCTAAGTGGCGATTCGATAGCGCGAGAAACAATTTGAATTCCAGTTGCTTCGTCGGCATTTTCGGCTTTTAATTCATTTAAAGATGATTTAGCTCTTAACAAAGCTACACCACCACCAGCAACAATTCCTTCTTCAACAGCAGCGCGAGTAGCGTGTAAAGCATCGTCAACACGGTCTTTTTTCTCTTTCATCTCTACTTCAGAGGCAGCACCAACATAAAGAACAGCAACACCACCAGCTAATTTAGCTAAACGCTCTTGCAATTTTTCTTTATCGTAATCAGAAGTAGTTGCCTCCATCTGACCTTTGATTTGATTTACTCTATTCTTAATCATATCTGCTTCACCAGCGCCGCTTACAATAGTAGTATTGTCCTTGTCAATAGCAACTCTCTTTGCAGTTCCAAGCATTTCGATTGTAGTGTTTTCTAGAGTGTATCCTCTTTCTTCTGAAATTACAGTTCCTCCAGTTAAAATTGCAATATCTTCTAACATTGCTTTTCTTCTGTCTCCAAATCCTGGTGCTTTTACAGCAGCAATTTTTAACGCTCCTCTTAATTTGTTTACTACTAAAGTTGATAAAGCTTCGCCATCAACATCTTCTGCAATAATTAATAAAGGTTTTCCAGATTGTGCAACTGGCTCAAGTACTGGCAATAATTCTTTTAAAGAAGATACTTTTTTGTCGTATAATAAAATGTAAGGACTGTCAAGTTCTACTTCCATTTTTTCTGAATTTGTTACAAAATATGGAGATAAGTATCCTCTATCAAATTGCATTCCTTCAACAACATCTACAAACGTATCTGTACCCTTTGCTTCTTCAACAGTGATAACACCTTCTTTTCCCACTTTTGCAAAAGCAGTAGCGATTAATTCGCCAATAACTTCATCATTATTTGCTGAGATAGATGCAATTTGTTTGATTTTGTCAGAGTCACTTCCAACAACTTGAGATTGTTTAGCAAGATCGGCTACAATGGCTTCTACTGCTTTGTCAATACCTCTTTTTAAATCCATTGGGTTAGCACCTGCAGCAACGTTTTTCAAGCCTTCTTTAACGATAGCTTGTGCTAAAACGGTTGCAGTAGTAGTTCCATCACCAGCTAAATCGTTGGTTTTTGATGCTACTTCTTTTACCATTTGCGCTCCCATATTTTCTAATGGGTCTTTTAATTCAATCTCCTTTGCTACAGAAACACCATCTTTAGTAACTGTTGGTCCTCCAAAAGCTTTTCCAATAATTACATTACGTCCTTTTGGTCCTAATGTTACTTTTACTGCATTTGCTAATGCGTCAACTCCACGTTTTAATCCGTCACGTGCTTCAATATCAAATTTTATATCTTTTGCCATTTTTAATTTAGTTTAAAGTTGTAAGTTATTTTAGTTTTAAATATGTTGCAGGGATTTAACTTGTAACCTGAAACAAAATTTAGATTATCGCGAGAATATCATCTTCGCGCATGATCAAATAATCTTTTCCTTCTAATTTTAACTCTGTCCCAGCGTATTTTCCATAAAGAACAGTATCTCCAATTTTTACTGTCATAGTGTGCTCTTTAGTTCCATTTCCTACAGCAACAACAGTTCCTTTTTGAGGCTTTTCTTTGGCTGTATCTGGTATAAAAATTCCTGATGCAGTTTTTGTTTCTGCGGCAACAGGTTCAATTAGAACTCTGTCTGAAAGTGGTTTAATGTTTAATGCCATGATTTATGTTTTTAAATTATTTATTTTGGAATGCTCAGTAACTTTCAGAAATTATGCCATGGTGCAAAAACTGACATAATTTCTTAAAAAAAATGCCAGCTTTGACAAGCTGGCATTTTGTATTGTGTATCGTAAAAATTATTTAGCTGGATTTGTAGCTGCAGGAGCGTTTTGTGCTGGTACAGCAGGAGCAGGATCCGATGATGCTGGTGTGTTTTCAATGATTTTAGAATCTGTATCACTTAATGATCCTGTGAAACTTAAGCTTGAAAGTAAAATAAGCGCAATTAAAATAGCAGAAAGTGTCCAAGTACTTTTGTCTAAGAAATCAGTTGTTTTTTGTACCCCACCTAACATTTGTGAACCACCAACATTAGATGATAATCCGCCACCTTTAGGGTTTTGTACCATGATTACTACGATTAATAGGAAACAAACTATAGTTATTAAAACTAAAAAAATTGAAAATGTGCTCATTGTTTAATTATTATTATGTTGTAAAATCTTAATATCCGATATGCGGTCCGCAAAGAAACTACTTTTTTCTGGATATTTCAAAATTAATATTTCATAAGCTTGTATCGCTTTTTGATATTTTTTTTGCTCTAAATAAACTCGGGCTAAGGTCTCTGTCATTAATGCTGAATGATCGGCTGTAGGAAGTTCGATATTCACTGCTGGACTAGTGCTATGCTTTACAGGAGAAATTTTAGGACTAGTCTCAATGAACTTATCAATGATAGCTAATTTTTTTAATTTTTCGGGATCAAGGGCAAGTTCCTCGGTATTACTTTGCTCAATTTCGTCACGTTTGATTGGCTCCGTCCTTGATAGTTGTAACCATTCTTGAAACGAATGTTGCTCTTTTTTAGAGAATTCAAGAGGGCTTCCTATTTCGAGCTTTTCGGTTATGTTTGTTTTTTCCACTTTAGGTTCAACTGCAGCTGCTTCTTTAATTGAGGTCAAAATGGAGCGTTCTACAGGACTCAGCACTGGTGTTGGAATTTCTGGTTGTTTGACTTCTTCGCTATCAACAACATTAATGTCTAAAATGGCTTGTAGTTTCTTTTCATACAAACGTTTGTGTATGGCAACAAAATTTTCCGATGTAATAAAGTCAAACAATACAGAACGATCCGTAGTGTAGGCAGCTGTAATTTTTAAGGCATTATTGTACTTAAAGCTATTTTGACTGTACAAACCTTTTAATTGTAGGGCTTTGGCGCTTTGAAAATAAGGATAGGTTGCTATCACCTCGTCTAAGACAGCAGTTTGACGCTCCGATATAGCATCTGGTTTTGTTATTAAATAGGTAAAGTCAGCTAATTCCATTTTTTTTTAAATCAAGTTGTATGCTAAGATACAGCTAGTTGGTCATATAATTGTGAGTGCAGGTTGGATTGAGTTACCACTTGGCTAAAGACTCATTGAAGATATCTTGTGTAATACGATCAAAAATTTCTTCTAAAGCAGAATTAAGTGGTGCACCTATTAATTGTTGTTCGGCAGGATAATCAAAGAAAAAGCTAAACGATTTTTCAAAATCATCTGTTTCTTTTTTCCTATTTGTAAAACGAACATTTACTCGAACGGTCAAGCGGTTTTGTGCAGCTCTTTGATCAGCCGTGGCAGTCATTGGACTAATTCTGTAATCTACAATTTCACCTTCGTAGGTTAAGTCTGCGCTATTTGTTACAAGGTTTAAATTCGTTTGGTTCTGGATTAAATCTTGTAATTTCAAGGTAAATGTTCTGTCAATTCCTGGTTCAATTAATTCGGCATTATTCTGAAAAAAGCCTACTTGAAAGGTTTTGGCATCAATGTTACCTGTTCCCGTAAAATTATAAACAGAGCAGCTATTGGTGCTTGCAATCAATATGGCTAAAAGAAAATATTTTATAAATTTCATGTTCTTGAAAGTAATTGGTGAAAATTTAATCGGTTGTTACAAATCAAATTGTTTAATTTTTCGATATAAAGTACGTTCCGAAATTCCTAATTCATCAGCAGCAGCTTTTCGTTTTCCTTTGTTTTTTTCTAACGATTTTTTTATCATTTCGATTTCCTTTTGCTCTAAGCGCAAGGTTTCTTCTTCCTCGACTGTTTCAGCAAAAAGATAATTGTCGTCGTTTTCTTGATACAATTCTTCGGCAGAAGGCGTAGTGATTAAACCGCTTCTTGGTTCTTCTTCAAAATCAATTTCGTTATCGCTATCTTTTGTTCCGTAGATTTTCTTAATCAAATGTTGATTCGTTTCTTGAACTTGAGTGCTTCCGTTTTGAATTAATTCGAGCGTTAGTTTTTTGAGATCATTTAAATCACTTTTCATATCAAAAAGTACTTTGTACAAAATTTCTCTTTCGGTCGAAAAGTCGTTTTCACTTTTTTTATCCTTAATGACAGATGGCAAATTACTTCCTTGCTCGGGTAAATACGATTGTAAGGTTGCTGCAGAAATGTCGCGATTGGTTTCAAGCACTGAAATTTGTTCCGCTACGTTACGCAATTGTCTAATGTTACCACTCCATCTAAATTTTTGCAGTAACAGGATCGCATTTTCATCTAGTTTCAACGGAGGCATTTTGTATTTGTGTGCAAAATCAGCAACAAATTTTCTGAATAACAAATGAATATCGTCCTTGCGCTCTCGTAAGGGCGGTAAAGTAATGTCTACGGTACTTAAACGATAGTACAAATCTTCTCTAAAGTTTCCTTTTTCGATGGCATCAAACAAATTTACATTGGTGGCAGCCACAATTCGAACATCAGTTTTTTGTACTTGTGATGATCCTACTTTGATAAATTCACCATTTTCAAGTACGCGCAATAAGCGTACTTGGGTGGTTAGCGGCAATTCGCCCACTTCGTCAAGAAAAATAGTTCCGCCATTAGCTACTTCAAAATAACCTTCACGCGTACTTGTAGCACCTGTAAAAGCGCCTTTTTCGTGACCAAATAATTCGCTATCAATAGTTCCTTCTGGAATAGCTCCACAGTTTACAGCTATGTATTTGCCGTGTTTTCTATGGGATAGGGAGTGAATGATACGAGGCATATTCTCTTTACCAACTCCGCTTTCCCCGGCAACCAATACAGTTATGTCAGTAGGAGCAACCTGAATGGCTTTTTCTATGGCGCGATTGAGCTTGGGATCGTTCCCGATAATCTCAAAGCGCTGTTTTATATTTTGAACTGATTCCATTTGATTTTTGTTTAAAGTTTTTTTGTTTCAAGTTTCAAGTTATCGAGAGAACTTTAAACCTGAAACTTGAAACTAACTTTTCTAATTCATTTCAGAATATCCAATCGCTTCACCTTTTAATGATCTGCTTGTGCAACTTGTAATTGTTTTTCTTGCCACAGTTTTTAGGATTCAAACTATTTAAAAAAATCTGTGAGGATTCTTTTAATCTGTGGTAAAATTTTCTAATTCATTTCAGAATGTCCAATCGCTTCCCCTTTTAATGTTCAGCTTGTGCAACTTGTAATTATTTTTCCTGCCACAGTTTTTAGGATTCAAGCCATTTAAAAAAATCTGTGAGGATCCTTTTAATCTGTGGCAAAATTTTCTAATTCATTTCAGAATATCCAACTGCTTCACCTTTTAAGGTTCCGCTTGTGCAACTTATAATTTTTACATTAACAAAATCTCCAATCTTGTAATTCTCTTTTGGGAAAACCACTGTAATGCTTTGTGAGTTTCTGCCTGAGAATTCTTCAGTTGATTTTTTTGAAACTTTTTCGACCAAAACTTCTACAATTTGACCGATAAATTCCTCTGAACGAAACCAAGCGTGTTTTTGCTGTAAGTCGACAATTTCTTGTAGTCTACTTGCTTTTGTTTCTTCTGGTACATCATCTTCCATTTTTCTACCGGCAAGTGTTCCCGGACGTTGAGAATATGAGTACATATAACCAAAATTATATTTCACATAGTCCATTAACGCCAGTGTATCTTGATGGTCTTGTTCAGTCTCTGTTGGGAAACCCGCAATCATATCTTGCGAAATAGCGCAGTTTGGAATTACAGTTCTGATTTTATCAATCAAAGTCATGTATTCCTCACGCGTATGCAAACGATTCATTTCTTTTAGAATGCGATTACTTCCTGATTGTACCGGTAAGTGAATGTGCTTGCAAATATTTGGGTATTTGGCAATTACTTGAAGAATACTTTCATGCATATCCTGCGGGTTCGAGGTTGAAAATCGAATGCGCATTTTAGGAAAAGCAACAGCAACCATTTCAAGCAATTGATCAAAGTCGATTGCAGTGGCTTTTTGCATTTCGCTAGCATTTACAAAATCTTTTTTCAAGCCGCCACCGTACCATAAATAACTATCAACATTTTGACCTAATAAAGTAATTTCTTTGTAACCGTTGTTCCATAAATCTTGAATTTCACTCAAAATGCTTTGTGGTTCACGGCTGCGTTCGCGTCCGCGGGTAAAAGGAACTACGCAAAAAGTACACATATTATCACATCCGCGAGTAATAGAAACCAAAGCAGTTATTCCATTAGTCATTAAACGAACAGGCGAGATATCACCATAAGTTTCATCCTTTGATAAAATTACATTGATAGCATCACGACCTTCTTCAACTTCGGCTAATAAATTAGGTAAATCTTTGTAGGCGTCTGGACCAACTACCATGTCAACGATTTTCTCTTCGTCTAAAAATTTTTCTTTCAAACGCTCTGCCATACAACCTAAAACACCCACTTTCATTTTTGGATTGATGCGTTTTACGGCATTGTATTTTTCCAATCTTTTTCGGATGGTTTGTTCTGCTTTGTCGCGAATAGAACATGTATTTACTAAAACTAAATCGGCTTCCTCCAAAACTTGGGTAGTATTGTATCCATTTCCGGATAAAATAGAAGCTACAATTTCGCTATCTGAAAAGTTCATAGCGCAACCGTAACTCTCGATAAATAGTTTTTTAGTGTTTTCAGGTTTATTTTCTAAAACGAGACTTTCGCCTTGTTTGCTTTCTTCAATTATCTTTTCCATTTCATTTTTTCAAAGTACAAAGATAGGACAATTTGAGTAAATATGACAACTTGTCAGATTAAGAATTAACAGTATTTTATCGGTGAAGGTTAGGCTCTATTCTTTAATTTCATTACCAAAAAAGAATAGCAATCAAGAGTTTTAAGTTTTCCTGAGCATGGATGTTGCTTTCTTTTACTTATGGATAGGGCTTAGAAAACAAAACTCCCGAAACAATTCGAGAGTTTTGAGTATGAAGTACTTCTTAATTATTCTAGTAATATGAGGTATTTAATATTTATAAATTCATTTCATAAAAAATGAAATTAAAATTAAAACTACTACTACCCCGGTAAACGCCAGTATTCTGTTTTTTCCTGTATTTGTATTGTTAATTTTATCGTCTTTCAAAATTTGGCTGAGTTCGTAAATAGTAAGTGGAATTGCGATTGAAAAATAAAGAAGATAGAAATAAATACGATTTTTTCTATCAATATACGCTATGTAATAGCCTTGCAGAATTAAAATAAACGACAGGATAGTAACGCTTGTTCTTAATATTTTTCTCATATTATTAGTCGTTTAAACAATTTTGATAATCTCTTTTTGCTTTACAACTTATAAAGTAACTAGTAAAACTGAGGCCAAAGTAAGATAAATTTGCTTATTTTCATAACTGTATTTTTTTAATCATTTTACAAGAGCGGAAATTTTGTAAGTAATTAAAGTTTATTTTCTTTTTTTTCGATTTTGACTTTCTGTTTTTCTACAATCATCTGGTAAATCGACAAAGTAAATGGTGATTTACTCTTATGTCGAGATGTGGAGTAATCCATCGATACAATCAATGCTGCAACTTCTTTTTTAGCGTTGTAATTGGCCTTGAATTATCGATTGCTAGGTATTCTCAAATGCCTTTTTTATCTAAAAGGCAAGTGTTTTTGGTTTACATCTAAAAAAAACTTCTACTTTTGTCCCAGAAAAATAGAGCAATGGCAAAGAATTTAGTTATCGTAGAGTCTCCTGCAAAGGCAAAAACAATCGAAAAATTTCTTGGAAGTGATTATCAGGTAGAGTCCAGTTATGGACATATTGCCGATTTACCTTCACGAGAAATAGGAGTAGATGTGGAGCAAGGTTTTAAACCAAAGTATGAGGTTTCTGCAGATAAAAAAGCATTGGTAACCAAATTGAGGGTTTTGGCTAAAAAAGCAGAAATGGTATGGCTAGCGAGCGAT
>CAZMHK010000068.1:0-16043 GCA_964566045.1 uncultured Flavobacterium sp. | reverse complement strand
TTTTTGGTGTCTTAAATTTACATTGTATAGCCGAGTATTTATTTTCTTTTTTAGGTTGTATTAAATCGCTATTCTTTATCGTATTTTTAGGGGTATATAAAAATAAATTCATTCAAATTATCTTTAAAATTATACTTCTTATCAATGGCAGTCTGTTTGGCCAATCCCAAAAAAAAACTACGATTTTATTTAAAGAAAAGCCTCTTACAGATTTAAATTATATATCAGAATGCCTTAGGTAAGAAATCCGATTTTCCTTTATTTTAACGATAAAAAAGTTGGTAAAATAGCCAAAACCTAATCATACTCATTTCATTAATTTACTTGGCGAATAGCCAAATTGTTTCTTAAAACATCTACTGAAATACAAGGGATCATTAAACCCGACCATATCTGCAATTTCAGATACGTTATGATTTTTTGATTTTAATAAGGTAGCCGCCTTTTTTAATCGCACCGTTCTGATGAATTCATTCGGCGCTAAATCAGTTAACAACTTAATTTTACGATACAATTTCGAGGTGCTCATCCCTAAAGTATCGCATACAAAACTTGCGGTTAAATCAGGATTCGCAATATTTTCTTCAATCAAAATAGTCACTTTTAATATAAAATCAATATCTAATTGAGAGTGCGTAAGTGTACTTACATCAGCCTCAACTTCTCCTTAAAAACATTGTTTGAGTTCGACTCTAGTTTTGATACTATTATCAATTCTGATTTTTAGCACCGATGAATCAAATGGCTTGATCATAAAATCATCCGCGCCCAAAGAAAAGCTTTAGGTTTTATGCTTAGAAGTTCAGTAGTAAAAGCATTTCAAATTAGCGAGGAATTCTTCTTAAAAATATAAAAACAAAAAAAAACACTTGTAAAGTAAAAACTCTACAAGTGCCGACCAACCAAGTCTTAAAAACAATTAGAATATGTGTAAATAAAAAAATTAACTTAATCTTCAGATGCTAATGCAGTATTTCTTGCGGCCATCATTTTTAAAATTACTGTAGCTCCCTTTTCATTAATCATAGTCATGTTGAGCGTATCTAATAATGCTAAATTTTTTGAAACAGCTCCATTAAATTTATTGTACGAGATGTTCATTTCTTTTAGTTTGGATAGATTTTCTAATTCTACAGGAATCCTACCTTCCATTTTATTATCAAACAAGCTTAAATTTTCAAGTGCATTCATTTGGGCAATATTTTTGCTCAATGCGCCTATCAATTGATTACTATTCAATAAAAGCGTTTTCAATGATTTAATTTCGTACAGAGAAGAAGGAATCTCACCTGTAAGTTCATTATTAAATAAAGACAAGACTTCTAATTTCTGTAATTCTCCTATTTTAGAGGGAATGTCACCAACTAATCCATTCATATACAACTCTAATGATTTAAGTTGACTTAACGAGCATAATGAAGCGGGAATTGCTCCGGTTAATTTATTAAACGAGAGATTTAGATTTCTCAAATCTTTCAATTCGCCAATAGAATTTGGGATAGTGCCTTCGATTTGATTTTTATGAAGATCTAAATCTTGCAAATTTTTCAATGAAGCTAGTGCTGCAGGAATTGTACCTTTTAAATTATTATAAGCCAAATTAATCGCAACTACTTTATCGTCTTGCAATACAACTCCAAACCATGATGAAACAGGTTTATTTAGATCCCATTTCTTTGTCCATTGTTTGCCATTTGTCTTTTGGTGCAATTGCAAAAGAGCTTCTTTTTCGGCTCTTGAAACATTTGCTATCATTGTCACTGAAAAACAAAAAGTGAGTAATAAAGTAATTTTAGATTTCATAACATTTATTTACTAGTTCAACCATATGTTAAAATTAAGCTAAAGCAGGTTAATATGCAAATTTAATCGACAAACTACATGTTTTATTTTTTATTGGAAAAAATTAACTTACAAAAAAAGCTTTAAAATGATAAAATTATTAGAATTTGCAAGTTAAGTTACTACCAAAAACAACAAGGTTTTCACCATTTCTGAGGTATGATTTACAGTAATTCATCTATTGCCTTTGCTAGTTGAATATCGAGTTTTGTAATTAAATTGCGATCATGTGTGTGCAAAAAAATTGTAACTAGGTTATAAGAGTTTGACCATTCTGGATGATGGCCTAGTTTTTCACTGATTAATGCAACTTGAGCCATAAAGCCAAAAGCCGATACAAAATCAGAAAACTCAAAACTTTTAAATAGCTTGTTGTCTTTTACGACCCAAGTTTTCAATAATGCAATTTCATTTGGACTAGCCTTAGCGTGTTCGTTTTTCATCTGAAATGTTTTTTAAGTAGTGAATGTAAGCTATTTTAGGGATAAAAGAGGATACCATTAGATTATTACTTAATTTTGAGGAAAATTTAAAATCCTGTTGACCTCCTCATTTTCATTTGAACTATTCAATTCAGCTGTTGCACTGCCTTTGGAGTGGGATACTATTGCGGTTGACGATCTTTTTTTGACACGCAAATACCTTCAAATCTTAGAGCAATCTGCGCCAGCCAATATGAAATGTCATTTTATTGGTGTCTACAATCAAAATCAATTGTGTGGGGTAGCTTTAGCTCAGTTTTTAGACCTAAATCAAGTGCCCTCTTTTGGTGCTCGTGACAAATCTTTTAAAACAGCCGTCCGTAATTTTGCGTTTAAAAATTTTGGCGCACACGTTTTGATCTTGGGAAACAACATGCTTACGGGTCAACATGCTATGGCTTTCGCCAAAAATACCCATAAAACTGCTGTTTATAGTGTCATCGAACAAGCTTGCAAAGAGTTAAAAAAGAGATACAAAGCCATTGGTAAAAAAGTTCACATCACTACCTACAAAGATTTTGAAGAAGAGGACATAAATTCTTTTGAAATTCCCGATTTTAAAAACTATTACCGCTTTTGCACACAGCCATCTATGATCTTTCACATTAAAGAGGCATGGAAAACAGAGCAAGACTATATCGATGCTTTGTTAAAAAAATACAGAGATCAATACAAAAGGGCTCGCAAAAAAGCAACTGGAATCGAGAAGCGAAAATTAAAACTTGAAGAAATCATTAAACAGGAAGAGCGAATTTACGAATTGTATATGCACGTAGCAAAAAACGCACCTTTCAACACCTTTTTTTTAGCAAAAAATCATTTCCGAAAGCTGAAAGAAATTCTTAAAGATCAGTTTTTATTTTATGGGTACTTTATTGAAGACCGTTTAATTGGATTCAACACTTTGTTAAAACACGACAAAACCATGGAAACCTACTTTTTGGGTTATGACGAATCGCTTCAAAGAGAAAAAATGTTGTATTTAAACATGTTGTACGATATGGTAGCGTATTCTATCAATAAAGGCTTTCATGATATTGTTTTTGCTAGGACTGCATTAGAAATAAAAAGTTCGGTTGGTGCGATTCCCGTAAAAATGTTTGGTTTAATGCGTCACAGCAATCCATTAATCAATAAATGTATGCCTTTACTTTTTCCTTATTTAGAGCCAGAAACCATTTGGCAGGAGCGCAATCCCTTTAAATAAAAAAGCATTAAATAGGTACTGCAACTTTAATTTGCTGATGCAAAATAGCAATTTCAAGTTCTGTTTGCTTGCCACAATATTCTCCATCTATCTGAAAATTTACTGGCTGATTCGTTTTGATAGTTGCCTTGTTGGTCGAAATGATTTCAACATCTTCATCGTCTAAAGGCATGTTTCCGGTAATTATTTTTCCAAAAAGCACTAAATCCATATTTTTCAAAATCACGAGTTCAAACAAACCATCATCCATGAGTCCCGCTGGATTGATTGTTACTCCTGTTCCGTATTTCTGCGAATTAGCAATAACAATCATTCGCGCCTCGCAACTTAGAGTTGGAAAATCTCCCGTTATTGTGGCAAAAAAAGGAGGCTCCAAGTCAATCAGCGTAGATACCGACTGCAACACATAACCTATTTTACCGCGAATGCTTCCGTTTTCGTAGTTTTTTACCAAATCAGCATTCAAACCAATATCACTTAAATGGATGCTTTTTTTACCATTTATTGAGATCATATCAATGGCCTTCGCCTTATTAGAAAAAGCAATTTGTAAATTCTCTTCTATTGAATCAGGTAAATTTAGATCTACGGCCAAACCATTAGCAGAACCTGCCGGCAAAATTCCTAAAACAACATCATGTTCCTCCATTGCCTCAGCCACCATTTTAATAGTGCCATCACCGCCTGCTACTAGGATTCGTTCAAAAAGAGATTTGTCATACAGGTTTTTGATGTTTTCAATATCATCCTCGCCAGATGTGGTGTAAACCTCAAGATTCACTCCGAGATTTTTTGCAAATTCTGAAACCATAGTTGTAATTTCTAATTTGTCAATATCACCTGAAATGGGATTAACCACCAACAATATATTCTTTTTCACTTTCACGTCGTTTATTACTTAAAAATCTTTAATTTGTACCCTATCAAAAGTACCAAAATTTATGAAACCAATTCTAAAATTATATCGCGGCTATGCAAATGACCAAGAATTGATTGTCATGGGGCACGTTTTTAAGCCCTCCTCGCGTGAAGAATATAATTTTCAAAAGAAGAATTTAAAAAATGCTAGCTCGATTATTAAATTGTTTCAAATTAAAACTTTGGCAAACGCTGATGTCTATTTGCATTACAAAGGACTAAACATACATACCAAAACATTAGACGATGGCTACTTTAAGTTTTGCATTCCGATGGACACAGAGATGCAGTACGGTTGGAATGAATACAAAGTTAGCACGCCATACAACACCAAAAGTATTATAGAAGAAGGAAGTTTTATCAGGCCACACAAAGGTAATCTTGGCATTATATCAGATATTGACGACACTTTTTTGGTTTCGCACACGATTAGTCCGTTAAAAAAACTCTACGAACTACTTTTTAAAAACATCAACAAACGCAAAGTTTACGAAGATGTAGTAACCCATTATCAAGCCCTAAGTACAGCCGGTCGATCAGAAAGAGAAGAATACAACATATTTTTCTATGTTTCAAGTAGCGAGTGGAATTTGTATCGCTTTATTACCAAGTTTACTGAATTGCATCAGCTACCCGAAGCTGTTTTGTTGCTTAAGGATATAAAAACTAGTCTTTGGGATTTCTTTTCGACAGGGAGAGGCAATCACAATCATAAATTTGAAAAAATCAAACATATCCTTGAGTTTTATCCTAACCTTGAATATGTTTTGCTTGGTGATGATTCACAGCAAGATGCTTTTTTATACGAAGCAATTTGTAAAATATTCCCCGTAACGGTAAAAGCTGTTTATATTAGACAAACAGGATTATCTCCAAAAAAGAAAATAAAAACAACCTTAGAAAACATAACATCACTGAAGGTTTCTGTTTGCTATTTTAAAGACAGTAGCGAAGCTATTGCGCACTCAAAATCCATTGGAGTTATTTCATAAAAAAAGAGCCTTTTAAAAGCTCTTTTTGAATTTACAGATTATCAATTTCTTCCTGAATGATTTCCCAATCTAACAAAAGCTGGTCTAAATCTGCTTTCTTTTTATTGTAAGCGGTAAAAAACTTAGCATCCTCAATATGTTTATCATAATTGGATGTTAGCATTTTATCATCGTTTTGAATGTCACGCTCTAATTGTTTGATTTGACTTTCAATTTTACTAAGCTTGTTTTGCAAGGCTTTACCTTTCTTTTGGTCTTCGTATGATGCTTTATTGCTCTCTTTAGGTGCAGCAGCTTTACCAGCGTCTTTTTTCTCTACTTCACGCATGTTTTCAAGATTGCGCTGCTCCAAAAAGAAATTGATATCGCCTAAATATTCTTTGATTTTTTGATCTTTGAATTCGTACACAATATTTGACATTCCTTGTAAAAAATCCCTATCGTGAGAAACTAAAAGTAGCGTTCCTCCAAATTTTTGTAAGGCTGCTTTTAAAACATTTTTAGATTTAATATCCAAGTGATTGGTTGGCTCATCCATTAACAACACGTTGATGGGCTGTAACAATAGCTTACACAAAGCCAAACGGTTACGCTCACCTCCCGAAAGTACTTTTACTTTTTTCTCTACATCATCACCACGAAACAAGAACGACCCAAGCATGTCGCGCACTTTCATACGGTTGGTATCTACTGCTGCGTCTTCCATAGTTTGTAGTAAGGTAATCTCTCCATCTAAATATTCGGCTTGATTTTGCGCAAAATATCCCAATTGCACATTATGACCGAGCTTTATAGAGCCTTGATATTCAAACTCATTAACAATTGCTTTGATAAAAGTCGATTTTCCTTGACCATTTTGTCCCACAAAAGCAATTTTACTTCCACGTTCAACAAGTAAACTTATATCTTTTAAAATCGTTGTGTCACCATAACTTTTAGTTACATTCTCAGCTTCAATAACTACTCTTCCTGGTTCTTTTGAAACCGGGAACGAAATGTTCATCACTGAATTATCATCTTCATCTACCTCAATACGCTCAACCTTATCTAATTTTTTGATTAAAGATTGTGCCATTGACGCTTTCGAAGCTTTGGCACGAAACTTTTCAATTAATTTTTCAGTTTCTTCAATTTTCTTAGCCTGATTTTTCTGAGTCGCTAATTGCTTCTCTCTAATTTCATGACGCAACTCTAAATATTGAGAATACGGTTTATTAAAATCATATGCTTTTCCTAATGAAATTTCGATAGTTCTGTTGGTTACATTATCCAAAAACATTTTATCGTGCGAAACAATCACCACAACTCCTGGGTAATTACGTAAAAAGCTTTCTAGCCAAATGATACTTTCAATATCTAAGTGATTCGTAGGCTCATCGAGTAATAAAACATCATTTGATTGCAATAATAATTTAGCTAATTCAATACGCATTCTCCAACCGCCCGAAAACGTTTCGGTTTGATTGTCAAAGACTTCTCTTTTAAAACCAAGACCCAAAAGAATTTTTTCGGTATCACCCACATAATTGTAACCACCCAAAACTTCAAATCGATGGGTATAATCAGAAAGATCTTCGATGATTTGGCTGTATTCGTCGCTTTCGTAATCGGTTCTCGTTACCAATTGGTGGTTGATTTCTGCTAACTTTTTCTCAACAGCTTTTATCTCTGTAAATGCTTCGTATGCTTCTTCTAAAACAGTTCGTCCACGTTCAAAATCGATATCTTGTCGTAAGAAACCCATTTTGATATCTTTTTCTTGAGATATTACACCCGAATCGGGAGCAAAATCACGCGCTAACATTTTCAACATGGTTGATTTTCCCGCACCATTTTTCCCAACTAGTCCAACCCTATCTCCTGCACCGAGTCTAAAAGTAACTTCTTCAAATAAATAAGAGCCACCAAAAGAAACCGATAAATTATGTATATTAAGCATGTATTGTGATTTTATTCCTTTATGATTTATTAAATTTGCCTAACGAAAAGTAGGACTTAAAAAAAGGAAAATTAAATTTTTTGCAAATGTTAAAAAAAGGATCCAAATTATATAGTATTTTAACAGGAACTTGTCCTAAATGTCACAATGAGAGCATGTATTTGCAAAAAAACCCATGGCATTTAGCCCAAGTTTTAAAAATGCACGAAAACTGCAGTCACTGCGGCTTGCGCTACCAACTAGAACCATCCTTTTTCTACGGTGCCATGTACGTTAGTTATGGCCTGAACGTAGCAATTGGTGTAGCTGCATTCATTGTGTCGTTTTTCTTTTTTAAATCAAATTTAAAAGAAGCATTTGCCGCCATCATTATAGCACTCTTGGTATTGTTTCCCTTTGTTTTACGATGGGCTAGAAACATTTATATCAATATGTTTGTTTCATACGACGCTAGCCAAAATAAAAAATAAAACCCTACTTTTTACGTTTTTCAAAGCGCCAACAGTCAATACTTGGGTCTAAAGGAATTTTAAACTCAATAAAATCATATAGTGCCCTAGCGATTGCTGGACCTAGCATTACACCTCGCGTTCCTAAACCATTCAAAACATGTAATTGCTGATGCATTTGGTGCGTTCCAATTAAAGGCCTTCTATCTCGTACTGTGGGTCTGATTCCAGCAAAATGAGATATAATCTTAAAATCGCAGTTAATGATTTCTTGAATACGATCGATCAATTCTTGCTTTCCTTCCTCAGTAGTATCATTCGTTTTGTCTTTCCAGTTGTAAGTAGCTCCTACTTTAAAACGATTTTGTCCCAGCGGCAGAATAAATACACTGGTATTAACAATAACATCTAGCTTTAAACCTGGCGCTTCAATAATAAACAATTCGCCTTTGGTACCGTCAAGCGGAAGTGAATTGAAAAACGGATTAGCATGTAAACCATAGCCTTCGGCAAAAATAACATTTCGAGCCTCAATTCCTTTATATAAGACTCTACTAGCCTCAACTTCCATTAAGTTATACTCAAACTCTTTCTCTTGGTACACTCCTAATTTTGATAAATACAACCTAAATTTAGTTAACAATTCCGCAGTATCAACGTAACCCGTATGCAAGACCTCACCATAAGAAAACGGAGAATCAATACCAGTAAATGCATCATGAATTAACTTAGTTGATAAAAAAGGGGCTAAATTCACTTTATCCGAAGCAGCAAACCAATTATTCTGCTCTTCAACAGAAAAAAACTTGCGAAGAATTGGTTTCTTAAAATCAAATTGAGCATTCAATCGTTTTTCGATTCTACTATAAAACAAATTCATCTCCTCAAGTTGTTCTTTAGCGTTCCATACTTCACTAAATCGCTTCAAAATAACCGGATTGTACAAACCACCAGCTACACGCGATGAGTTTTGAGAATTATTGTCTACAACACAAATAGTCTTATTATTTTCGAGTGCACGTTCTGCAAAGCAAAGGCCACCCAAGCCCGCACCAACAATCAAATAGTCAATCATAATATCAAATTAAATAACAACTAGGAATTTAAAACAAAAAAAACTCCTACCACAAGGGTAAGAGTTTTTTATTTAGTAGCTACATGAAAACTAATAGTTCCACATATCCGATTCGAAATTTCTAATCTTATCCTTCACTCTTTCAGATTCTAGTAACTGATTTTGTGCGTTATCTTTCATGTATTCTTCAATCGCACGGTCACCGTATACATTCTCCTCTTTATAAATCACGCTATTAAAACGACGTGAATTCAAAATTTGATCGAATGAAATAGGCAAGGCTGAGTTTTTATCATTGAAAGCCTTAGCATCGTGCAAAACCTCTCTTGCTGCCGGAAAGAATATCCAAAACAATTCGATATAATCTTTCTCCTCACTATTCATAGAATAAACGTCTGGTGTAACAGGACAAATACCCAATAAACGATACTTTAATTCACTTTGACGCTTATCAAAATACCAGTAACCTTTAATTTTGTATTGCGTTACATCCTGAGCAGTTAAATCCTGCTTGACAATATATTCCTCAGAAACACGATTACCAGCATTGATTTGCTCTCTACCAGCATCAGTAGTGTCAATTCTGGACAATGAAGATTGGATATCTTTCAAGGATTTTTTTGTGTTAAAATAACTATCGGTATACACCTCAGTAATTTTACCATTTTTCATAGCTTTAGTCAACACATCATAAAGAGACCTTCTATCATTACCAATATTGGCAGTATCAATAGGGAAATAAAGCGAAAAGTTAATTCTCTCACTTAGGTCAATAATTTCCCAAGTAGTTTTACCCATTAATACATCTCTGTCATGTACATAACCATAAGCCAATGGCTTATCATTGTCAGAGTCTAATTGCGCGGCAGTTTTCAACCCGATTTGATCAGGTGTCTTTGCATTCAACAAATTTGACTGTCCCAATGCACTAATGCTCCACGACAAAGAGACTATAGCGATAAAAATATTTCTTACATTCATAATGTTGTACTAATAAGATATTGAAATGGGTTTATTCAACCTTTTATTTATTGTATTTCGTAAATTACCGGTGCTGTTCTTGGCAATAAATAACTACCAGCGCCTTCTAATTTAGTTTTAATTTCAGAAATAGTAACTTGATCTCCTCTTCCTGCTTTTGCCAATACTGCTTTTGCTTGTGCATTTAACTTGTTTCCTTGAACAACAACAGTTGGTTGACCAGTTACTTTTAAGTTAAATCCAACAACGCTCAATCCAACTTCGAAGTCAAAATCAACTAATTTCGCTCCAATTGTTGAAATTTCTAAACTTGACTTAGGACCTTTAACCACTCCCATTTCCCCACGGATTGTACCCGTTGGACCAGGAATACCTTTGATTCTAAATACACGCTTGTCAGAAGCAACTTTACCGTCAGCCATTTTTCCAGAAACGTTAATTACAACTTCGTTACCAGCTTGTGGGCTCATGTTGTATTTTCCATTTCCTACTTTTGTCAAACCAGGTGCAGAAGCATTCACGTTGTTATCAGCAATACCTGCGAATGAAATAGATATTGGGTTTACAACTCCTCTATACACAACATTCATTTTATCAGCTGAAATGGTAGCTGAATTAGGTCTTGGCACTACAACATACTTACCTTGGAATTTCAATGGAATATTTTTCCCATCCTCTAAGAAGGTAAACTGACCATTAATTGCTTGTTCCCCAACACTTCCTGCAGTCATCGAAATTACTGCTTGACCGTTAACGATTTTTCCAGGACCAGAGAACGAAGTTGGCTTAGTGTTTTCATCATAACGACCAAGAACTACTTTACCAGTAATTTGTTCTCCTTGAAAGTAAGCACTTTTATCTAAAACAACAATCGCTTGATAATTACTGTAAGAAGCAGCAGCAACAGCCGCCTTTCCTAATAGCGTATTATAAACATCAGTTTCCAATTTTTTAACATCATTTTGCCAAGCAGATAACTTAGCTAAAGATGCTACAGCTGGAAATCCTTTAAAATGATAATCTAGATAAGCAATTGATATCCCGTCTTTGTTTTTAACTGGAGCTAAATTGAATTTAGCATCTACCTCTGCAAGAATACCAGCAAGCTTTTTGTTACCTCCAAGCGCTTGCTTCATATCTGCTTTGTATTGCTCAATAGTTTTAACAACTTCGTTTCCTTTTGCAGAGTAACCAGCTGGGCTAAACCAAGAATTGTCAAGGTTATCACCTTTATCCATTTCTTCGTAAGGCAATTTTCCTGTTTCTGGATCGACCTCAGTACCTTTTAAAACCTCAGCCTTTAAAGTGCCAATGTACTCATAAAAGTTCTTTGTAAGTGTCTCTACTTTGTGTGCCGCTATATCGGCATCTTTAAATTCACCACCTGCTTCAGCGGCTTTAGCATCTAGACTTGCAAGCATTTGCGCATTTGATTGCTCTGCTGCCGTATTAGACCCTTCAAATTTTTCATTCATAAGTCCAAAAGCAGATAATACTTCTTTTGACATATTTAACGCTAACATAGCGATGAACACCAGATACATCAGGTTGATCATCTTCTGTCTAGGGGTTAGTTTTCCTCCTGCCATATTTTCTAATAATTAGTTTAAATTTATATACTAGTTCGTAACTAATTATCCTTTATTATTCATTGCAGATAACATTCCACCGTAAACACTATTCAATGAAGAAAGGTTTGAAGTTAAAGATTGCATTTGCTCTTTTAATTTCAAGTTGTTAGCAGCTACTTCTTCGTTAATTTGTGCATTTTTTGAAGCGCTTTCTAATTGTACTTTATATAGACTATTTAAAGATTCCATTTGTGCTGCAGCCAAACTTAACTCTTCACCATATTTCTTAGTTGAAGCAATTGAGTCTACAGTTGGAGCAATACCTTTTGCAGCTGATTCAAAGTTCTTGATACTGTTTCCTAAACTTGCCATTAACTCACCGTCAATTTTAGCATCTTTCAACATAGCATCTAACTTTTGAGACAATAAACCTTGTGCATCTGCTACTGGCTCTACTTTTTTAGCAACGGTTTTGCTTTTTGGAGTTCCGTCTACCAATTCAGGATATACGTTTTCCCATTTGTACTCATCATCCACTGGCTCGAAAGCAGAAAGTGCAAAAATAGCCGCTTCAACAATAAGACCGATTGTCAACATTAAGTTTCCTGTGATAGGGCCAATTTCAATGTGTGTAATTTTAAATAATGCTCCGATGATTACAACTGCCGCTCCCATACCGTAAGCGAAATTCATTGCTTTTTTTCCTAATAATGCCATAATGATAATTTTAAAATTTAATAGATTGGGTTTTGTTATTTTTTACTTTTGTTGTTACCTGTGGTCTGCAACCCCATGTAATCTTGAACTGTTCTAAATCCGATATAACTTCTAGCAGAGTCAGCATACTCATAATCTCTTGTACTTACCTGTAGGAAGTAAGCAACATCCTTCCACGAACCACCTCTTAATACTTTACGCTTATTAGAAGCATCCAATACGTTTGGATTCATAGTAGAAACATATTCATACGCGTTTGGATCGTATGCTGAATCTGTCCACTCAGAAACGTTTCCTGCCATGTTATATAAATTGTATCCGTTTGGCTCGTATGACTTTGCTTCAACTGTGTAAAGCGCTTCATCCGCTGCGTAATCCCCACGGTTAGGTTTAAAGTTTGCTAAGAAACAACCTCTATCATTTTTAGTGTAAGGGCCACCCCATGGATACGTTGCAGATTCTAAACCACCTCTTGCAGCAAATTCCCATTCAGCCTCTGTTGGTAATCTAAAAGCATTAGGCAAATCTTGACCTTTCTTTTTAGACTTCACATAGGTACTTTTATTTAAAGTTCTCCACGCGCAAAATGCTTTTGCTTGTGTCCATGTAACGCCAACAACAGGGTAATCTCCGTATGCTTTGTGCCAAAAATAGTCATTGTGCATAGGTTCGTTGTAAGAATAAGCGAAATCTTTAATCCAAACCGTCGTATCAGGATACACCTTAATAGTTTCTGTTTTCACAAAATCTTTTCTACGACCTACTTTTGCTTTTGCAGCAGCTTGAACATCCATCCAAGAATAGCGGAATTTCAGTTTATTTACATCCATCGTGCGCAATCCATTGTATGATTCTTCGATTGGCAAATACATGGAGTCCATCACCTCAGTATAGTATTCGTCTGGATATGCTTTGGTATCTTTAATTAATTTAACTTTTCTGTTTAATCTTCTACCCGCATATTGATCGTCTTCTGTACCGATACTATAATAGTTATCATACATATACTTATCATAAGCAGTCATTTTTGCAGGATCTGAGTCATTAAAAGCAAAATCAGCAATACTACCTGCTTTTTTACCTTTTCCACCACCAGCAGCAGCTGTAGATGATTGACCGTTTAAATCAGCCATGATAGCTAAACGCACTCTAATTGTTGAATCTTTTACCCATTCTACAAATTGACGGTACTCGCTATTTGTAATTTCGGTTTCATCCATGTAAAAAGAGCGAACAGTAACAGTTTTTGTAGGAGCATCCTCAACATTGGCAAGATCAGCATCTGATTTACCCATAATAAATGAGCCTCCTGGGATCAAAGCCATACCATAAGGCTTTTCTGGATGCCATTTACCACCGTTAACACCTACTAATTCTCCTCTATCACTTGTTTTACCACAGCCCACTAAAAGGGTTAAAAGGGCCGTGAAAGCTAGGAACTTCTTCATATAAATTTGGGTTATCTATTCATTATTTTTCAATGTGTAAACCTATTTATTATTTTTTACAAAAACAATTTTTTTGTAGTAAACAAATCGTTTTTTATAAAAATATCATAAATATGTCCTAAAAGGCTCTAAACGATGTTTTTCCTCTGTGCCTTCCACCATCGCTCAGGGAGTTCTTGGTTGCAAGCCTGCAAATATTCATCATACGAACACGGTAATAACGTGTTTCTTTTTAATTTATTATTAACATTTGAAAGAAATGGAATTTCTATCCACCATCGGTCTGTTTTATCACTTTTGTAAAAAATAAGCTCCTCCTCTTCAAGTGGAACAATATATTTTAAATAATTTTCTTTGCTTCCAAATGGATATTCATGGGAACGGTAGTGAAAACCTTCGATAAAATACCAAATAATTTGAGCAGCGAGCACTGCTTCGGTCGCTGTATTATTGTGGTTGTAGATACCAAAAGAAGACACTTTATCACTAATTCCTGCATACCTGCTTAAGGCACAAATTTCTTTGCCATTGAAACCATTTGGCTGAAAATGAATGGTGTTTCCCGAATCAGAAGATTTAACCGAATTCAGGTCAATACTAACCGTATCAGCATCTCTGAAAACTGGTTCTGCAATTGCAATATTATTCGAAACCTCACCCAATCGGTAGGCATCGAAGTACAATTTTTCAATTAAATCAATCTCCTCTTGAGAATTATAATAGGTTTGATAGCCAATATTGCAATAATTAAAAAGATTGTTGGGCTCTTCTACGATCATTTTCGTAAGGTAACTGTTAGCCATAACGATTTCATCATCAGCGCCAAAATCAAATTTTGCATCAACAGCTACTACATTCACCATTTGCTCCAAGGCGTCATAAGCTCTGTATACGGCATATGTTAAATCTTGAGAGCCTCCAAGAACAATTGGGATTATTCTTTTCTTTATTAATTCGGCAGCAATTTGCTTTACTGCAAAATAAGTGTCAGTAACATTACTTCCGGCAGGAATATCTCCTAAATCAGCGATAGAAGCGTCCCAATTTCCAGGAAACAAACTATAAAATTGTTTCCTAATTGGATTAACATCTACCTCAGAAATAGCTTTGTGATGACCTCTATTATCCAAAACACCCAAAATAGCAATTTGAACTTGATCTAAATCCGGAAATTGATCAGCAGTATGTAAAACAACCTTACTTCCTAATTGCTGTGTAGTAAGACTACCTATAAACTCAAGAACGTCTGAGTCTATGGGTTTCAAAAAATCAAATTCCATTTTCTATTTTTTTGCTACTGGCTTTTTTACCGCTGTTTTTTTTGCTGTTGCTTTTTTGGCCGGAGCCTTTTTCGCCGCTACTTTTTTGGCTGGAGTTTTCTTTGCGATCATCTCTTGCACTTCGGCCAAAGTCAATTTTGTAGCATCAACATCCTTACTTAATTCAATTTTTATCTTTCCTTTCGTAATAACAGAGCGTCCCCACCTTGCTTTTTCAACCAAAATTCCTTCCTCTTCCCAGTTATGAAGTACTTTATCAATATTTTTTTGCAATTTATCTTCAATCAAGGCTTCAATGTCATCTTGAGATAAATTATCAAAATCATATTTTTTACTCACATTGATAAAAAGGCCATTCCATTTGATGAAGGCACCAAATCTTCCTACTCCTCTTTGAACACCTTCGCCTTTGTAAACTGCAATTGGCGCATCAGCAAGTGCTTTTTCATCGATCAACTCTTTTGCACGCTCAAAATCAACATCAAGTGGATTTTCGCCTTTTGGCAAAGATACGAAAGCTGCACCATGACGAATATAAGGACCGTAACGACCATTGCTCACCTCTACTTCTTCATCTTTATAAACGCCTAAGTTTTTTGGTAATAAAAACAAGTTTAATGTTTCTTCGAGCGTGATGTTACCAATATTTTGGTCGTTCATCAAGCTTGCGAACTTTTTATCTTCATCATCAGCAGCACCAATTTGAGCCATTGGACCAAATTTACCCAAACGCACCGAAACTGGTTTGCCTGTTTTAGGATCAGTTCCTAGAATACGTTCACCACTTTCACGTTCTGCATTAGCTTCAACATCTTTCACCGTTGGATGAAATTGATCGTAAAACTCCTGCATCATTTTAGTCCAAACGATATTTCCTTCGGCTATTTCATCAAAATCTTGCTCTACTTTGGCAGTAAAATTATAATCTAGGATATTACCAAAATTCTTAACCAAGAAATCAGTAACAATGGTTCCGATATCAGTTGGCACTAATTTTCCTTTATCAGAGCCTGTGTTTTCTTTTAGTACTTTTTCAGCAAGCGCACCTGCTTGCAAAGTAAGTTGCGTATACTTACGCTCTTGCCCGTCAAGATTTCCTTTTTCAACATAATTTCTGTTGATAATTGTAGAAATTGTTGGTG
>CAZMHK010000067.1:0-16159 GCA_964566045.1 uncultured Flavobacterium sp. | reverse complement strand
CTTGAATTAATTTAGTTTATTTTATGCTTTTAAGTGATATAAAATATTTATTTTTGCTTTCGAAAATTAGACACATACAACATATAATATGAGAACGATACAATTTAGAGAGGCAATTTGCGAAGCAATGAGCGAAGAAATGCGTCACGACGAGTCGATTTACTTAATGGGCGAGGAAGTTGCTGAATATAATGGTGCTTACAAGGCGTCTAAAGGAATGCTTGCTGAGTTTGGTGAAAAAAGAGTAATTGACACTCCAATTGCTGAGTTAGGATTTTCAGGAATTGCAGTTGGATCAGCAATGAACGGCTGTAGACCAATTGTAGAATACATGACGTTTAACTTTTGTTTGGTAGGTATTGATCAAATTATCAATAACGCGGCAAAAATGCGTCAAATGAGTGGTGGGCAGTTTAATGTGCCAATCGTTTTTCGTGGACCAACAGCTTCGGCAGGTCAACTAGGAGCGACACACTCTCAAGCTTTAGAAAACTGGTTTGCTAATACACCGGGATTAAAAGTAGTAGTTCCATCTACTGTTTATGATGCAAAAGGTTTGTTGAAAGCGGCTATTCGTGATAATGACCCAGTTATTTTTATGGAGTCAGAGCAAATGTATGGTGACAAAGGTGAAGTGCCAGACGGTGAATATGTTATTCCGTTGGGAGTTGCTGATATCAAGCGTGAAGGTACTGATGTAACGATCGTTTCTTTTGGAAAAATTATCAAAGAGGCTCACATTGCTGCTGATGAATTGGCTAAAGAAGGCATCTCTTGTGAAATTATTGATTTAAGAACAGTACGTCCGATGGATTACGAGACGATTTTAACTTCGGTTAAAAAAACAAATCGTTTGGTGGTTCTTGAAGAGGCTTGGCCTTTTGCAAGTGTTGCTTCTGAAATTACATACATCGTTCAAGAGCGTGCATTTGATTTCTTAGATGCTCCAATTCAGCGTATCACAACGGCAGATACTCCTGCGCCTTATTCTCCAGTTTTATTGAAAGAGTGGTTGCCTAATGCTGCAGATGTTGTGAAAGCAGTTAAAAAAGTTATGTACAAGAAATAAGCTTTTGCTAACGGGATTTGCCTAGAAACTTTAACATGGCTTTGGGTAATGTCCACGCTGCTAAAGGCTTAAATTAACTATATTTGAAACTTCATCAATTGTTTAAGTTGGTGAAGTTTTTTTTTGATTGAGTATGAAAAAGATTTTATTGTTGGTATTGGTTTTTATGGCTTTTACAGCCGTGTCTTGGTCGCAAACCAAAGTGAGTGGTGTAGTAGTTGATAAGCAAAATCAACCTATTCCGTTTGCTAATGTAGTTTTCAAAGGCTCTAGTGAAGGTATTGTAACGAATGAAGATGGGAAGTTTTACTTAGAGTCGGCATCGAATTATTCTGTAATTGTGATTTCGTCGGTGGGATTTTCTGAGAAAGAAATAACGCTAGAAAAAGCAGTTACCTACAATTTCGTTATTCAACTTAAAGAGCCTGAAAGTTTGAACGAAGTGGTTGTTTTTACAGGTAAAACCTCGAAAAAAAACAACCCGGCACTCGATATTTTACGCAAAATTTGGGAACGCAAACGCAAGAACGGTTTGTATCAATTTGATCAGTACCAAATGGAGAAGTACGAAAAAGTAGAATTTGACATGAATTCTATTGACAGTGCTTTCATGAAAAGTAAAATTTTCAAAGGCATGGAGTTTATCTTCAACCAAGTAGATACTTCGCGCGTTACAGGTAAAACCTATTTGCCTATTTTTATCAACGAGTCATTGGCTGATGTGTACGGAGATAACAAGCTTAAAAAAGTCAAAGAAAAAATGAAGGCTAATAAAACGTCCGGTTTTAATGGCAATCAGCAAATTTTGTCTTTCGTTAAGGATTTGTATTCCGATTATAATATTTACAACAACTACCTCACTTTTTTTGATAAGAGTTTTACCAGCCCACTTTCACGCACGGGTATTGATGTATACAACTATGTCCTAAAAGATAGTGCGTACATTGACAAAAAATGGTGTTTTAATATTGTTTTTTACCCGCGTCGTAAAAACGAACTTACTTTTAAAGGTGATTTTTGGGTAAACGATTCTACTTACGCCATTAAAAAAATCAATATGGCAGTTACCAAAAGTGCCAACATCAACTGGGTAAAAGATATTTATTTGGAGCAAGAGTTTGAAGTAGTGAGCGACTCGGTTTTTCTACTCACAAAGGATTATTTGATGTCGGACTTTGCGCTCAACAAAAAAGAAAATTCCAAAGGGGTTTATGGCAAACGAACCACCTATTTCAGGAACCATCAATTCAATAAACAACTGCCACAAACTTTTTATAAAGAAGAGGTCAATTATCGGGATGATGAAGTTTATAACAAATCCGATGAATATTGGGATGAAAACCGCTTCGAAAATTTAAGTAAAGACGAGCTGGGTGTTTATAAAATGCTCGACACTTTGCAAACCGTCAAGAAATTCAAACGACTCTATAGCTTGGTCTCCATATTAGGTAGCGGCTATGTCGAGTTCAAGAACTTCGATTTTGGTCCCGTATTTTCTAGTTTCGGGTACAATGAAGTCGAAGGCGTGCGCTTGCGTGCTGGTGGTCGAACGTATTTTGGTCCTAACGACCCATGGCGCTTGCAGGCTTATACTGCCTATGGTTTTGATGATAACAAAGTAAAATACGGTTTATCAGGAAAATGGATGGTAGACAAAAAAAATCGTTTAATTATATCAGGTGGTAATCGTCGTGATATTGAACAAATAGGCGCTAGTTTAACCACAACCAATGATGTTTTGGGTAGAAGTTTTGCTTCATCGGCCGTTTTCTCTTCGGGAAGTAATGGTAAGTTGACCAATATTAACTTAACGAACCTCGCTGTAGAGATAGAGCCGGTCAAGAATTTAGTATTTCAAGCAGGTGTTTCGTACCGAACATTAGAGTCGGCTTCGCCAACTTTTAGTTTGGATTATTTTACAGATGCTGCCAACCAAATTACCAAAAGTGATGTCAAACAATCCGAAGCTAATCTTCAAATTGAGTTTTCACCAAAACGTAAGACAATTGGTTTTGGGGTAGAACGCGATGTGGTTGATAGTCCGTACAGCCGTTTTTTTATTAATTACAGCCATGGTTTCAAAGGTTTATTGGATAGTGATTTTCAATACGATAAATTGCAATTGTACTTTAAACAGCCTATTGTCATCGGGCCTTTGGGACGTACCAATTTAATTATGGAAGTAGGTAAAACTTTTGGTAAAGTGCCGCTTGGTTTGCTCAGTGTAATTCCAGGAAACCAAACGTATTTCACCATCGAAAATACTTTTAGCAACCTTAATTTTTACGAGTTTGTTTCAGATGAGTACATGACTTTGCAATGGAATCATAATTTTAACGGACGTATTTTTGCTAGAATTCCGTTCATGCGAAAACTAAATTGGAGAGAAATCATCGCTGTTCGCGGAGTTTACGGTTCGGTTTCTGATCAAAACAGAGCCATCAATGCTTCGGGCTTAGTGTACAACGCTCCAGAACGAGGCTATTGGGAATACAGTGCTGGAATTGGGAATATTTTCAAAGTATTCCGTATCGATTTCGCATGGCGAGGCAATTATCTCAACACGCCAGATACCAACCGATTCACGATTAAAGGCGCTTTTGGTTTTAACTTTTAGGAGCTAATCCGGCTGTACATTATATCTTTTTTGTGGGCAAAAAAAGCCCACAAAAAAGGATGTCATTTCCATCCGGGCTAGAACGCGAGTACAATGAAAACAGCATTTGAATTTTTAACGCAAAAAGACCCTATTTTTCAATCCATAATTGATAAATACGGTTTGCCTGAACGGCCATCAAGACCTCAAGGTTTTGAGACTTTGGTATTATTGTTATTAGAACAACAAGTTTCAATTGCATCTGCCAAAGCTACTTTTTTACGCCTGCGCGAACACGTGGGGCAATTTCAACCTAGTATTTTAATTGCCATTTCTGAAGAGCAATACCGCGCTTTGGGCGTAAGCCGACAAAAAGCTAGTTACATCAAGGTTTTGGCTACAGCCATTGAAAGCCAAGAATTACAACTCGAAACCCTGCCTTATAAAAGTGCAGAGCAAGTACGCCACGAATTACTTAAAATTAAGGGAATTGGTAATTGGACCATTGATATTTATTTAATGTTTTGCTTGCAAGCACCAGATTTACTACCCATAGGTGATGTTGCCGTAGTGCGAACTATTCAAGAATTATGGCAATTGGAGCACAAAGAAGAAATGGAAGAATTGGCTATGCAATGGAGTCCGTATCGCTCTTTTGCTACCTATTTGCTTTGGCATTATTACTTAAATAAGCGCAACCGAACAATTACCTATCAGTATTAAATTTTTTATGCGTTTAATTTACAGTTAGCTAGGTTTTTTTATTGCAAAAACGCAGCGTTTGATTACTTTTGCACCATAATTTATAGATAAGAAAAATAAAATGACTGCAGACAAAGTAACGACTTTCGATGTTTTAATCGAAATACCAAGAGGAAGTAGAAATAAATACGAATATGATTTCGAAATAAAAAGAATGCGTTTTGATAGAATGTTGTTCTCTTCAATGATGTATCCTGCTGATTATGGATTTATTCCTGAAACTTTAGCATTAGATGGTGATCCATTAGATGTATTAGTTTTGGTAAACGAGCCAACTTTTCCTGGTTGCGTAATGGAAGTAAAGCCAATTGGAGTTTTTCACATGGCGGATGACAAAGGACCAGACGAAAAAGTAATTTGTGTACCGGTTTCTGATCCAATCTGGAATTCATTAGAAAACCTTTCTGATATCAATCCTCACTTATTAAAAGAAATCGAGCACTTCTTTCAAGTGTACAAAGATCTTGAAAACAAAAAAGTAGATGTTGAAGGTTGGGGAGATGTAAATGAAGCCTACGCTATCATCAAAGAATGTACAGAACGCTTTAATGCTATCGAAAACAAACCAGAAGGTTTGTTTAGTATTAAGTAATAAATTAGCATAATAATTGTAAAAAAAGCAATATTCCGTCTGGAGTATTGCTTTTTTGCTTAAATTCGTTTGGTTACACCATAATTATTAACTAAAACCAAACCAGAATTATGAATACAATTATGATTTACTTGCCAATTGCCATGGCATTTATTGGACTGGCGTTTATGATTACAAAAAGAGCATGGGTTTTAAAACAAGACCCAGGCGACGGAAAGATGAAGGAGATTTCAGATTACATTTACGAAGGTGCTTTGGCCTTTCTCAAAGCGGAATATCGCTTACTTAGTTTTTTTGTTCTTGGAGCCAGTATTGTTTTGGCAGGTATTTCGTTTATTGTTCCTACTACGCACATCTTAATTGTAGTAGCTTTTATTTTTGGTGCTTTTTTCTCAGCCCTTGCGGGAAATATGGGAATGAAAATTGCAACCAAAACCAATGTTAGAACCACGCAGGCCGCTCGTACGAGTTTGCCGCAAGCTTTAAAAGTTTCTTTTGGTGGTGGAACTGTAATGGGACTTGGTGTTGCAGGTCTTGCAGTTTTAGGTTTGACTACCTTTTTTATATTTTTCTTTCACTTTTTTATGAATGGCGTTTGGACTACGACCGAAGACATGACTGTTGTTTTAGAAACTTTAGCAGGTTTTTCTCTGGGAGCAGAATCGATTGCTTTGTTTGCCCGTGTTGGTGGCGGAATCTACACTAAGGCGGCCGATGTAGGTGCTGATTTAGTAGGAAAGGTAGAAGCTGGAATCCCAGAAGATGATCCGCGAAATCCAGCTACAATTGCAGATAACGTAGGAGACAATGTAGGTGATGTTGCGGGAATGGGAGCTGATTTATTTGGCTCTTATGTAGCCACAGTTTTGGCAGCAATGGTTCTTGGGAATTATGTTATCAAGGATATGGGCGGAAGTATTCAAGATGCTTTCGGAGGTATTGGACCTATTTTATTACCAATGGCAATTGCCGGTTTTGGAATTTTATTTTCGATCATCGGAACTATGTTGGTTAAAATCACCGATGACAATGCCAAAGAAGCGCAAGTACAAAAGGCTTTAAATATTGGAAATTGGGTTTCTATAGGTTTGACTTTAGTAGCTTGTTACTTTCTAGTACAATACATGTTGCCTGAAACGATGAAAATGGATTTCTTTGGGGAAGGAACAAAAGAGATTTCATCGATGCGTGTTTTTTACGCCACAATTGTAGGTCTGGTTGTAGGTGCGGTTATCTCATCGGTTACTGAATATTACACGGGCTTAGGTACAAAACCGGTAATGGCAATTGTACAAAAATCAAGTACGGGAGCAGGTACCAACGTAATTGCGGGATTAGCAACCGGAATGATTTCAACTTTTCCAACGGTTTTATTATTTGCAGCAGCGATTTGGACTTCTTATGCTTTAGCAGGATTTTATGGCGTGGCTTTGGCGGCGTCAGCAATGATGGCAACCACAGCGATGCAATTAGCAATCGATGCTTTTGGACCTATATCTGATAATGCGGGTGGAATTGCAGAAATGAGTGAACTACCTAAAGAAGTCCGTACTAGAACTGACATTTTAGATTCGGTAGGGAATACAACAGCAGCAACTGGGAAAGGATTTGCCATTGCTTCGGCAGCATTAACTTCCCTAGCTTTATTTGCAGCTTATGTAACATTTACAGGCATCGACGGAATCAATATTTTTAAAGCGCCAGTATTGGCCATGTTATTTGTTGGTGGAATGATTCCTGTTGTCTTCTCTGCGCTAGCTATGAATTCTGTTGGAAAAGCTGCTATGGATATGGTGTACGAGGTACGTCGTCAATTCCGCGAAATTCCTGGAATTATGGAAGGAACTGCAAAACCGGAATATGCGAAATGTGTAGATATTTCGACCAAAGCCGCTTTGCGCGAAATGATGTTGCCAGGAATTTTGACTATTGGTTTCCCAATTGCGATTGTGTTACTTGGCAAATTAGTTTATGCAGATAACAACCAACTCATCGCCGAAATGCTAGGAGGTTACATGGCTGGAGTTACAGTTTCGGGTGTGTTGTGGGCCGTTTTCCAAAACAATGCTGGAGGTGCTTGGGACAATGCCAAAAAGTCGTTTGAAGCAGGTGTGATGATTAATGGTGAAATGACCTATAAAGGATCTGATGCGCACAAAGCAGCGGTTACTGGAGATACAGTTGGTGATCCTTTCAAAGACACTTCGGGACCATCTATGAATATTTTGATCAAATTGACTTGTTTAATTGGTTTGGTTATTGCTCCCATTTTAGGAAATGGTCATTCCGATAGTGCAGCGGCTTCTTGTTGTGCTAAAATGGGGAGCACAGAATTGGTTTGCAAGATGGGCAAGTGCGATCCCGAAAAAATGGCGAACATGACCAAAGACGAATGTGCAGCCACGTGTAAAAAGAATGGTTGCTCAGAAGAATGTACTCAAAAATGCTTATCAATGTATGATGCAGCTGGAAAGTACATCGGCGGTGCCACGAAAACAGTTTCAATGACGTCATCTAAAGACTTGCGCATAGAGCTATCTAATGAAAACTGAAAAACTAAAGCGACCGTCACGATGACCGAGAATGGTAAAACGACAAAACAAACTTTTGAAGGCACCGATGCCGAGGTGCAAGCCAAAATAGATTCTCTAAAATAAAATAAATACCCTTAAATAAAAAAATGCCTTTCCATCGAAAGGCATTTTTTGCGTTATAGAAATACTGTTTTTAAGCCTCAATTGCTAAATCCTTTAATTGTGTAACAATCCTAAAAAATGGTGTAATGCATTTTTTGAAGTACCGCTCTATCTTTGTAAAAGACTTGTAGGTCAACTAAAAAAACATGTATTATGGAACCAAAAATCGGAATTACAAAAAAAGAATTAGACGAAAGCATCTCTTATCTAACTACTATATTGGCTAATCAGATGGTGCTTTATACCAAAACAAGACAATTTCATTGGAACGTTTCTGGAAACAGTTTCATGGAATTACACAAACTTTTTGAAGCGCAATATACTGCTCTCGAACAAGAAATTGATGCAACTGCAGAACGTATCAGTAAACTAGGCGGCAGAGCAATCGGAACGATGAAAGAGTTTATTGAGCAATCTGTTCTTAAAGAAAATAGTACTGATTTACAGCAAAAAGACATGCTTAAAGAATTGCTAATTGATCATGAAACCGTATTGAAACAATTGCGAAAATTCATTAAAAGTCTTGACGAAACAGATGATTTTGGTACTGCTGATTTTGTAACGGGACTTTTGCAAAAGCACGAAGATAAATCTTGGATGTTGCGCAAGTACATTAACTAGAACACTATTATTAATTCAAAACTATAAAACTATGAACACTACAGAGCTAAAAGGAACTTGGAACGAGTTAAAAGGAAAGTTAAAACAAAAATACGCTGATCTTACAGATGACGACTTGTTGTACGAAGAAGGTAAAGAAGATGAATTGTTTGGACGTTTGCAACAAAAAATTGGGCAAACCAAAGAGCAAATTACCAAATGGTACAATGAAGAGCTAAAGTAAAATAAAAAATTGGTTTGGTTTGGTTGACAAAGCGCCGCTTCTTGAATTAGAAGCGGCGCTTTTATTTTTTAAAACAACCCGTTTAATTCTGCGTCAATGCGGTTGAAGATATTTCCTAAATCTTCGGGATTGTCTACAAAGTTGATGTTGTCTACATCAATAATTAATAATTTTCCTTTATCATACGTTTGAATCCAGCCTTCGTAGCGTTCATTCAAGCGACTCAAATATTCTATAGAAATTGAATTTTCGTATTCACGACCTCGTTTGTGTATTTGTCCCACTAAATTTGGAATGGAACTACGCAAATAGATCAATAAATCAGGCGCCTTTACAGTTGATTCCATCAATTCAAATAAAGAAGTATAGTTTTGAAAATCACGATTGGTCATCAAACCCATGGCGTATAAATTGGGAGCAAAAATGTGCGCATCCTCATAAATGGTTCTGTCCTGAATGATTTTTTTACCGCTTTCGCGAATTTGCATTACTTGACGAAAACGACTGTTCAAGAAATAGATTTGTAAATTAAACGACCAACGTTCCATTTGATGGTAAAAATCATCTAAGTACGGATTGTCAACTACATCTTCAAAATGCGGTTCCCACTTAAATTGTTTGGCCAGTAAGCGCGTTAAGGTTGTTTTTCCTGAGCCTATATTTCCTGCTATTGCTATGTGCATTACGGTATTATGATTTTATAATTGCTAATTCCTAATGGTGTAAAAATAGATAAAATTTGGTCCTTGTAATATATTTTTACAAACGTTTTTTCAGAAATTTCAAGGGGTGTATTTTGCTGTTTTTTTAAATCAGTAAATATTACTTTGCCATCTTTGGCATAAATATATTGGTATGAATTTATTAACGCGAGATAATCAAAATCAGGTATAATTCCTATTGATGTAACGGCTCCAAACAAATCACAACTGAACCAATTATTTTTGGTATCCAGCCAATAAAAAGTATTAAAGTCCGAGCTGTAAAATTTTATACGATCCACAAAGGGCACCGCGAGTGTTTTAGACGTGTTTTTTAAATAATCAAACAAGCCCAATTGCTGCGTATTGCTATCAAAAACCCAGAGCTGATTTTGTGCAGCAAGACCTGTAGCAGTTGCTACAATAGGGAAGGCGTTATCGGAGAAGTTGATTTTTTGAGTTTCATTCAACTGATTGTCTACCGTAACAATCGTATTGAAGTCTTCGTAAAACAGGACTAATTTTAAAGGATTTTGCAAATCGACAGTACTAATTTTTCCCAGCGCAATATTGCTGTAATTGTAATATTCAGCTTCCTTTCTTTTAGAAAGTACATTGTTTTTTATGTAATAGAGGTATCCCAACGAATCGTATCCTAGAAATTCATCAGCATCTAATTCAACAGTGTTCAATTTGGTGATTGTTGGATTTTGATTTTGACAAAAACCAATTGTCGCCCAGCAAAATAGGATCAAATAAACTAATTTCTTCATAAAGGTAAAAGTACGGTTAAACCAAAGTCCCGATTAATTGTCTTAGTATTTATTTAACAGAATCATTGTAACAAAAATAGTATTTTTCACTCTTATCTATTAAAAACCATCAAAATGCAAAAATTAATTTACACTGTAGTAATCGCTATCGCCTCTTTTTTGGGGTTGCAAGCGCAGGAGTTTCAAGGAATGGCTGTGTACGAGAGTAAAACCAGTACAGCAGAATTTAAGAATCGAATGGAAGGCAACAAAAATATGACGCCTGATATGCAAAAAATGATTGAGGAACGCATGAAAAAAATGTTCGAGAAAACATTTATTCTCAACTTCAATAAGACGGCTTCTACTTACAAAGAAGAAGAAAAACTAGAAGCTTCGGCTCAAGGTGGTGGTTTTCGTATGATGTCAAGTTTTGCCGGTGGTGGCGGAACGTATTACAAAAACGTAAAAGACAAACAATACAGCAACGACAAAGAGTTCATGGGAAAAGAATTTATGGTGAAAGATTCATTGACTAGTTTGAATTGGAAAATGGAAGCTGAAACCCGAGTAATTGGTGGCTATACTTGTTACAAAGCAACCGCTATTAAAAAACCAAGTGCCACTGATTTTAGAAATATGCGTCCTCGTAAAGATGATGCTGAAAAGAAAGAAGGAGCAAAACCTGCTGAGGAGAAAAAAACCAATTTCTTGGATGCAGTTGAAGTACCAAAAGAAATCGTAATCACGGCTTGGTATACTCCGGAGATTCCGGTGAGCCAAGGACCTGAAGGTTATTGGGGTTTACCAGGATTAATCTTAGAAGTTAATGATGGGCGCACCACTATTTTGTGTTCAAAAGTAGTTTTAAATCCAAAAGATAAAGTAGAAATTAAACCCATATCCAAAGGAAAAGTAGTTTCTCAAAAGGAGTATGATGATGCCGTAATGAAAAAAATGGAAGAGTGGAGAGAGATGAACCAAGGCCGTGGTGGAAATGGCGGTGTGCAAATGCGTTTCGGAAATTAATTAAAGTAAAGATATGAAGAGTTCAATCATCAGTTTATTTTGTTTGTTTGCTGGATTTGGTCTGCAAGCACAGGTATTTCAAGGTAAGGCAGAATACCTTTCTAAAATTATTTTAAAAAACAAACCTGAAAATACCGAGAAAAATTCAGAAAAAGATGCGGCTCTTTCTGCATCGCTTCTAGACGCTATGAAATCAGCAAGTGAAAAAACATACTTGCTCACTTTTAATAAGCAAGAGTGTTTGTATGAAGAAATACAAAAATTAGAAAAACCAAAGGCACCTAGTAATGGTATGGTTATAAGTGTGAAGTTCTCACTTGATGGTAAATCATATATAGATACAAAAGCAAAAATAAAAATAAATGAGAATGAAATTTTTGGTAAAGAATTTTTAATTGTTGATGCGTTGGTAAAACCAGAATGGAAGTTGGTAGATGAGACAAAAAAGATTGGTGATTATACCTGTTATAAAGCAGAAGTGACCATTCCTGTAACTGAGAGACAAAAAAGTGACTATAAAGATTTCTTGAAGAGGCAAGAAAACAAAACTAGTCTTTTTCCTATGCAAGAGCCTAAAGACAAAGTTGTTACTGCATGGTACACGCCAGAAATACCTGTTAGTCTTGGACCAAAAAACTACTGGGGCTTACCAGGGCTAATTTTAGAGATAAACGAGGGTGATTTTATTATGCTCTGCTCTAAAGTTACATTGAGTAACAAAGAAGTAGCTGAAATTAAAAAACCAAATACAGGAAAAAAAGTCACACAAGCAGAATTTGATGCCTTAGAGAAAGCAAAAATAGACAGTATGAAAGGCGATGGCGAGGCTATAATTATTAATAGAAACTAATTGATTAAGTTTTACACACGATACACTTTATACATGAAACATTTTTTTCTTTTTTTAATATTTTTTGTTTGCTCCATTTCTTTTGCTCAATCAGTAAAACTAGAAGGTCTCGTAACTGATTCTAAATCGGGGCCTCTAGAAATGGCCAACGTAATGGCCGTGAACCAAACGACTAAAGCAATGGATGCTTATGCCATTACCACCGATAAAGGAAAGTTTATTTTAAACCTAAAACCGAACACGACTTATGTTTTAAAACTAAGTTATTTGGGCATGCAAAATAAGGAAGTGACTGTTGCTACACTTACTCAAAATATGGTGCAAAACATCACCATGGAAGCGGGTGGAATCGAACTTGATGGTGTAGAAATTGTGCGCGAGATGCCAGTTTCTATAAAAGGAGATACCATTGTGTACAATACGGATTCGTTTAAAACCGGAGAAGAACGCAAGTTAGAGGACGTTTTTAAAAAATTACCAGGTTTTGAAGTAACAGGCGACGGACAAGTGCAAGTAGAGGGAAAAAAAGTGACCAAACTTTTTGTAGACGGAAAACCGTTTATGGAGGGCGACACGAAATTGGGTTCAAAAAACATTCCATCTGATGCAGTCGATAAAGTGCAGGTACTTCGAAATTTTAACGAGGTGTCGCAAATGAAAGGCCTTGAAAACAATAATGATGATATTGCAATTAATATCAAACTTAAAAAAGGTAAAGATAAATTTTGGTTTGGTGACGTAAGTGGCGGTTTGGCTAATGATAAAGGGTATATCTTTAATCCGAAGGTGTTTTATTATTCGCCAAAAACTAGCATCAACTCTATTGTAAACTTTAATAATATTGGTGAAGTTTCATTGACATCGGCTGATTTTTTCAGAATTAATGGAGGAGCACGAAACACAATCGGTCGAAACGGTACTTCAATAAATTTTAATCGAAACTTTTTCGGGTTATCAGGTGGCGATAATGTGGCCAAAGCAAGCGATAAATTTGGGACTATAAATGTTAATCACTCGGTTTCTAAAAAATGGACATTGTCTGGTTTTGCGGCGTATTCAGCAACATTCAATCAATCTATTACCAATTCAGAACGCGGTATTTTTGAACCAAACACTACCAATATTGCGACTTTAGAAAACAGAAAAAACAATACCGAATCTCGTAACAATGCTTTCATCTCTAAGTTTGGTTCAAAATACAAAGCCAATGAGAACTTTCAATTGGATTACGATGCTTTTTTTAGAAAAAATGACCAACAAGATGTAGATAGTAGTCAAACTAATTTTACCTCTACTTCTAACGGGAATACGGTAACTAATAACAATACCGTAATTGCTTTTCAAAAACAAGCGCCAGCATCGTTCAATCAGAGTTTGAATATGTTTTATACGCAAAATCCAAAGTCAACTTGGGTGTTAGAAATGCAACATCAATACGAGGATGAAGACCCTTTTTACAATCCGCAGCTTTCGGTAAATCCATACCAAAATGCAAATTCAACAAACCCGAATGATCCAAGTGCGGTTTTTGTAAATGAAAATGCCCTAAACATACAGCAATCTCGTTTCGTAAAAACGAATAAACTTGATGCCAAAGTTGACTATTTTTATCAAATTTCGAACAAAAGTATCTTGAATATAACTGCTGGAAATACGAATGCTTACCAATCGTACAATTCTAGTATTTTGCAAATTCTTCAAGATAATTCAGTGAATCCGGTAGAACAAGCAGCTTACAACAATGATGTTCGTTACCTATTTAATGATGCTTTTATAGGTTTGCATTATAAGTTTATCAGAGGCAAGTTTACTTTTAATCCTGGTTTTTCTTTGCACCAATACAACACTTCAAACGAGCAATTTTCATCGCCATTTAAACTTAATTTTACCAGATTATTGCCTGATATGTTTGCGCGTTGGGACTTGAAGAAATCAGAAAATGTAACCTACAATTTCAACATGCGTAACGGCTTTAATGATGTAAATGCTTTGGTTGAAGGTTTTATTTTTACCAATTTTAACAGCTTGTCACGAGGAAATGCGCAATTAGAAAATTCATTAGTTACAAGTCACCGTTTGAATTATTCGAAGTACAACTTGTATAATTTTACTACGATTTTTGCAAATATCAGTTATACAACTACCAAAGATCCAGTAGTAAATGGAGTTTCTTTCCAAAGTATTTATTCTACTTCGGACCGATTGAATTTAGATGCTGAAAACGAAAATTTAAACGGAAATTTGTTTTACTCTAAAAGTTTCAAAAAGTATTACAAAGTTACTGCTGGAGCCAATGCAGGTTGGAATCGCAATTTTGTATTGAACAGAAGAGTTCAAGGCGGAGTGACTCAAGAATTCATTCAAGGAATCGAAAATGTAAATCACTCTTACAACTTGGCTTTTGCAACGCAATTCAAAAAATATCCAAACGTAGATTTGGGTTACCGTGTAAATTTTTCAGAGCAAGCAGCTAATAAATTCACCACTCAAACACCGACTGTAAAGTTGAATTATTATTTCTTGAATGGGTTGAATATTAATTGGGACTACGCCTTTAACCGATTTAAAAATCAAACCAATGGTATAACAAATGATTTCGAAATTATGACTGCTAGTTTGAACTACGTCAAGAAAGATGCAAAGTTTGAATACCGCATTCAGGCGAATAACCTTTTGAACACCCGTTCAAGATTGAACAACTCATTTAGTGTAAATGGTTTTAATGCCAATGAAAATATCATCTTACCTCGATTTGTAACTTTCATATTGAAGTACAATTTGTAAGCTTCATTTAGCTTAAAAAGCAAAGGGGATTTAGTTGTTGCTAAATCCCCTTTTTTTATATACTATGTTTTGATTTTTTACAATCCAAAAGCAGCTTTTACTTGATCTACAAAATCTAATTTTTCCCAAGTAAACAATTCTACTTCAACTGTTTTTGTTAATCCACCTGGAGCAGAGAAAGTCTTAGTTATAGTTTCAGGAGTACGTCCCATGTGCCCGTAAGCAGCAGTCTCGCTGTAAATTGGATTTCTTAATTTCAATCGTTGTTCGATGAAGTACGGACGCATATCAAAAATAGCTTCTACTTTTTTAGCGATTTCACCATTGGTCAAATTCACTTTTGCAGTTCCGTAAGTTTCGATAAAAATTCCCATCGGTTTGGCCACACCAATTGCATATGATACTTGTACCAAAATCTCATCAGCAACACCAGCTGCAACTAAATTTTTAGCAATATGACGTGTTGCATAAGCTGCAGAACGGTCTACTTTACTTGGGTCTTTTCCAGAGAAAGCACCACCACCGTGAGCTCCTTTTCCTCCGTAAGTATCCACAATGATTTTTCTTCCTGTAAGCCCAGTATCTCCGTGAGGTCCTCCAATTACGAATTTCCCTGTTGGGTTGATGTGGTACTGAATAGCGTCGTTAAATAAATGAGCATGCTCAGGATTTTTAGCAATGATTCTCGGGATCAATATTTCGATAATGTCTTTTTTGATTTTAGCAAGCATAGCAGCTTCTTCATCAAAATCATCGTGTTGTGTAGAGATAACAATTGCGTCAATACGAGTTGGCTTGTTATCGTCGCTGTATTCTAAAGTTACTTGTGATTTAGCATCAGGACGTAAATACGTAATTTCGTTATTTTCACGACGTAAAACAGCTAATTCTTGCAATAATTTATGAGACAAATCAAGTGCCAATGGCATGTAATTTTCAGTCTCGTTAGTTGCATAACCAAACATCATTCCTTGGTCACCAGCGCCTTGCTCTTCTTTGCTTGCTCTGTCAACACCTTGATTAATATCAGCAGATTGTTCGTGAATAGCCGAAAGAATACCGCATGAATTAGCTTCAAACATGTATTCACTTTTTGTATAACCAATTTTTCGAATGACTTCGCGTGCGATATTTTGCACATCTAAGTATGTATTTGATTTAACTTCTCCAGCCAAAATAACTTGACCAGTAGTTACTAAAGTTTCACAAGCTACTTTTGATTCAGCATCAAATGCCAGAAAGTTATCAATTAATGCGTCTGAAATTTGATCTGCAATTTTGTCTGGATGTCCTTCGCTCACAGATTCTGACGTAAATAAATAGGCCATAAGTTTTATTATTTTATAAAATTAAGCGAGAAAAAATAATTGCTGAAAAGGTCTATAGGAGAGTTCCAGCTTTAGCATTTTTTTACTGAAATTTATTCAGTATTCACAATGAATTGATTTCTTTATGATGATGGTGCAATTAGATCAAATTTTTCT
>CAZMHK010000066.1:0-16228 GCA_964566045.1 uncultured Flavobacterium sp. | reverse complement strand
TGTGTGGCTTCTTGCCAAGGCTGCCATAAGTTATGGGTAAAAAACGACACCAACATGGCACGCATCCTGAAGTTTAAATAACCTGTTTCGTTCAAGCATCGCATGCACGCATCAATTAGCGGGAAACCTGTTTGTCCGGTTTTCCAAGCTTCAATATAGTTTTGGTTCACTTTTTTCTGTAACGAATGAAAGCCTTTATTCACACTTTCAAACTCCATGATGTCTTCCATTTCAAATTTTTGTATGAAGTGTGCTTGCCATGTCAAACGCGATACAAACGAATCGATTTGCTTTGGATTATTGCAAGTCAATCGAAAGTCGGCTGCTTTTTGCAAGACTTGTCTTGAGGACAAATTACCCCACGCAATGTACGGCGACAAACGACTGCAGCTTTTGCGAGCCAAAGTAGGTTTAGAGATGTGCGCACTGTAATTGTGGTAGCGATCGGTTAAAAAACTATTCATGTATTTCCAACCCATAGTAGATCCTCCTTTTTGGAAAATAGCATCGGGCAGGGTTTCTAAATCTTGAACTTCTAAAGAGGTTTCAAGAGCTGCAATTTCCTGTAGATTGAGGTATTTTGATGGTGTAAAATCAAATTGGCATTGTGGTTGATTCATGTAATCTTCCCATTTTTGTACCCAATTACTACGGTCTTTCAACGCTCTAAAAATGCCGTTATTTATATTTTCTGTCCAAGTGATAAAGTTATTTTTGCAAAAGCGTTTGAATGCTTTGTCGCGTTCGTATGTGATGCGAAGCCCAGTTTCTTGATGTGAAAAAACAGCATTAATCTTATAGCTTTCTTCTAAAATATTAAACACGTGAATCACCTCAGATGAAACGGCTAAAATTTTGGTATTGCAAGGGGCTAGCTGTTTATTCAGGTCAACGATAGATTGTTTAATGAAATTCCAATGTCTGCTGCTATAATGTGCGTCTTGCTCTAGTGATTTTTCAAAAACGTACAGCAACAAAGTAGGAATAGCAGTTCTTGTGGCGTTAAAAATCGCCTCGTTATCTTGCAAACGAAGGTCTCTTTTGAGCCATACTACATTAATCTTTGGTTTGTTGGTCGTCATGTTTTTTTAGAATAATTGTTGTTGTAACCACAAGTTTTGAAACTTCGATTGTCCATCGTAATTGCTTGCTTGCAATTTGATGTTGAATTTTCGGTTTCGAGGATCGTTGCCTACGCCAGATACGTACATCCAATTACCATAGTTAGAGTGTACGTCATAATCCAGCAGCATGGCTTCAAAATAGGCAGCGCCAATGCGCCAATCCATCAACATTTCTTTGGCAAAATAAGAAGCTACGTTTTGTCGGCCGCGATTACTCATCCAGCCCGTTTGCTGTAATTCGATCATATTGGCATTCACAAAAGGTTCTTCAGTAGTGCCGTTAATCCATTTGTTGATGGCGTATTTGTTGTTTTTCCATTCGTAATCACGCTCCAAAATGCCTCCAATTTTAAAAATGGCAGTACCATTTTGAAGTGAAATGTATTTGAAATAATCACGCCATATCAGCTCAAAAAGCAACCAATATGTCGATTCGTTTTTCTCTACTTCTCTTTCATATTGTGCTACTTCCCAGTAAATTCTTTTTGCCGAAATACAACCATTCGCTAGCCAAGGCGAAAATTTTGAACTGTAATCGGTGCCAAGTAGTCCGTTGCGCGTAAGTTTGTAAGAACTTAGTTTTTCAGTATTCCAAAAGTAATTTTCCATTCGGCGTAACGCTTCTTGCTCCCCACCTTTAAACGGAAATGCAGTGCGAATATCTTTTTCAAAAGCTTCAAATCCGAGCTCCTGCAAAGTTGGCATCGCTGTATTCGTTTCTTGGTAATTAGCAGCTGTGAGTGAACCTAATTTAAATTCGGCACTTACTTTTGCTTTCTTTTCGCATTGATTTCTGAATTGCGTAAATACATTCGGAATCGATTCAATCGTAAACGGAATCGCATTTGGATGAAACAAAAACTGTCCGTAGGTGGCTTTGAATACTACGTTTTCAGTAGCTTTTACTTTTAAAGCATTGGCTACAGCCAGCTCTTCAGTCGTCCATTCTTCCTGATAATAAACCTTTGTTATCTCTTGGTTTTCAATCAATACGGGCGCAACATTTTCAGGCTCTTGAAAATACACAAACAAAGGGATGTGCAGTTCCTTGAGATTTTTATGAAGGTTAGCAACCGATTCCAATAAAAACTGCGCTCTAAACTTCTCTGTTTTTTTAAAACCGTATTTTGTTTTTGCAAAATGTCTCGGATCAAAGCAATAAACGGCCACAACCGCTTCATTTTCTTTAATTGCAAGATGAAGCGATTCATTATCATGAACACGTAAATCGTTTCTAAACCAAACTAAACCTTTTTGTTTCTTCTGCATTTTTCGCTACAATATTTTACTTCATCCCAAACTTTTTCCCATTTTTTGCGCCAAGCAAAAGGCCTATCGCATACCAAACACATTTTGGTGGGTAAATGTTCTTTTTTCACTAGGTGTATTTCTCAAATTCGTTTACTACAATCTTGGCTTTCAAATCAAACATCAAGTTGTATAAACCAAAGAAAGTTCTGTTCATATAAATAAAATGCTTCGAACCTCTGCTGCCATTCATCTTCTTGAGATTGGTATCTTTTGAAAAACGCTCTCCTAATTCGCCTATGCTTTGAAAGAATTTCTCATCAGAGAAGTCGAAAGTTTTTTCCTGAAAAGGCTTGGTAAATAATGACAATAAATCATGAAACATACCTGTGAAATAGGCCATTTCTTCTTTCGTATCGTCTTGACGTAGAATTTCTAATTCTAATAACTTATTGTGAAATAAGGCGGCGTCATTAATTACTTTTTTATCGATGAGTTCGAAATAAGGAATGTAAAAATCCATTGGAATTTTTTTCATACAACCAAAATCAAGTGCGACTAAATTATTGTTGCTATCTACTAAAAAGTTCCCAGGATGCGGATCGGCATGAACTTTCTTGAGCACGTGTATTTGGTACATATAAAAGTCCCAAAGGGCTTGACCTATTTTATCTGCAGCTTCTTGATCAGTATTAATTTTGGTGAATTCAGACAAGTGTTTGCCTGTCATCCAATCCATCGTGATGATTTTTTCCGATGAAAATTCCGGGTAATAACTAGGGAAAACCAAGTTGTCAATTTTAGAACAAGCATTAACTACTTCAGTACTTTGCTCTAACTCCAATAGATAATTCGTTTCTTCGATTAGTTTGTCTTCAACTTCCTTGAAATACTTATCAGAGTCTTTTCCTTGAAGATTAAACATACGAATCGCAATAGGTTTTACCATCGCTAAATCAGATGAAATACTGTTCGCCACTCCAGGGTACTGAATTTTCACGGCTAATTTTTTCCCGTCCTTGTGTGCCACGTGAACTTGGCCAATACTAGCAGCATTTACAGAATTAGCATTAAAATCATCAAAAATTTCAGTTGGCGTTTTACCAAAATTATTTTTAAATGTTTTTAAAACCAACGGCGCAGACAAAGGCGGAACCGAAAATTGAGACAACGAAAATTTCTCAACATAAGCTTGGGGCAAGAAATTCTTGTCCATACTTAACATTTGAGCTACTTTCAAGGCGCTTCCTTTTAAGCTTTTCAATCCGTCATAAATATCCTCGGCATTGTCCTCATTAAGTTTATCGCGAGTCAAATCAGAATTGACCATTTTTTCGCCGTAGTACTTCAAATAATTCACACCAATTTTAGCGCCTGTTTGCACTAATTTTGATGCTCTTTCAATTTTTGAAGTAGGTATATAGTCTATCGTTTTCATTATTTTTTGTATATTTTTTCTTTGAAAATGAATTTCCCAAAGTCAATTAGGCTATCAATAGGAGCAATGTTCATTAATTCGAAAGTTGCTTTTACTGATTTTTCAATGTAGATATCTGTTTTTTCAAAAGCAGGTGAGGCGTCATCCAACCAGAATTTAAGTGTGAGCAACAACTGAATCCAAGAAGTTTCTTGAAATGCTTTTTCTTGAAAATTTTGAAAACGCTCTTGTTGTGTTCTAAAATCATCTGCAATTACTTCCGTCAAATACTCTTTAAAGCGCTCACGCAAGCCAGCCAGTAAACTCAATTTTTTCAGTTGGTTGTTGTGCTCCTTTAAAACCAAAACAACATAACTGCGATTGGCTGTTAGGATTTCGAAGAAGGTAAAATAGAAACTCAACATTTTGCTTTTCATGTCGTAGGTCTCATATTCATTGTTCTTGTTCAAAAGTTCAATTGTTTTTTCGACGAACATTCTGAAAATTTCTTTTTCGATACTTTCGATAGTTCCAAAAAACGCATAAAATTCCGTTTCGGTGAAACCGTTAGTTTTGGTGAAATTGTAAACTGATTTAGGTTTTTCGCTGTGCTCTAGTACGTGATCCATGTACATAGAAACTATTTTATCTCTCGTAATTGCTGTTTTCTTGGTAGCCATTGTGTGTGTATTTCTAATTAGGGTATAAAGATAGTAAATGTTTAACTATATATTAATAAAGTTAAACAAAATTTAATATAATTTTATATCATCAAAAAATCACTAGCTTTACAGTATTATGAAAAAGAATGTATTAATTAGCGGCGGTACTGGATTTGTAGGGAAGCATTTAACGGCTTTATTAATTAAAAGAGGTTACTCAGTTTCGATACTAACTCGAAAGGTGCAAGCCAATCAAAAAGATATTTTTTATTACAAATGGGATGTTGCTCAGCAAACTATAGATGAAAAGGCAGTCGAAAAAGCCGATTTTATCATCCATCTTGCGGGTGAAAACATTGCTGAAAAACGATGGACCGCGAAACGAAAAGCAGCAATCATAGAGAGTAGGGAACAGTCTACTGTTTTGTTGTATTCAGCCATTAAGAAGCAAAACAAAAAGCTTGAAGCTTTTGTATCTGCTTCGGCGGTTGGTATTTATGGCGCTGTAAATGGGCCTGAAATTTGCACAGAGGAAATGACTCCAGCTAATGATTTTCTGGGATATACTTGCCAAAAATGGGAAGACTCTTTAGACTTTATTGAAAATAGACACATTAGAACAGTTAAAATTCGTACCGGCTTAGTCCTTGGTAAAGTCGATGGCTTTTTGTCAAAATTAGCGCCACTTTTCAAGTATAGGTTGGGTTCGGTTATAGGATCTGGAAAACAGTATATGCCATGGATTCATATTGATGATTTGTGCGAGATGTATGTTTTGGCATTAGAAAATGATGAAATGCAAGGAGCTTATAATGCTGCAGTGCAAGACGATACAACCAATGCTGTTTTCTCTAAAACATTAGCTTGTGTATACGGCTACTCCATTTGGTTGCCTGCTGTGCCCGAATTTTTGATTAAACTCGCCATGGGAGAAATGTCGAAGATTGTGCTAACAGGTCGTAGAGTATCTTCAAAAAAAATAGAAGCGGCTGGTTTTCGTTTTCAATTTAAAAATCTTGAAGGTGCTTTGCGAAACTGTTTAATAAAATAAGTTTATTGTAAGACAAAATACAGGCTTGTATTTACTGTTTTAGAGATTTTTGAATGAACTAAAATCGGAATTTCGATGTTGTAGTCGTCTGTATTGACTGTAAAGTTAGCTTGGAAAGACAATCCTTCACTTGTTCTTTTGATACTAGCCGGAATACTAATTTTTTTTGTGATCCCCTTGATAGTTAATTTTCCTGAAACAATATAATTTTGAGGCGTATTGCTGCATTTTTCAAGGTCAAATTTTTCAATACTACCTTTGAATAACGCTCGCGGAAACCGATTACTCTCCATGTAATTTTCGTTGAAATGTTGTTGCATCAACGCACGAGGAAAGTTAAAATCTGTAATGTTCATCCAGCAATTTATGTTACCAGATTTGGTTAGTAGGGCGCAAGAGGTTTTGGTGTTTATCGCTTTTACCTCTTCAAACATTGGTATTGAGGCCTCAAAGGATGTTGTTCCTTTTGTAGTACTCAAACGGTCTTGTGCCAACACAGAAAGGTGGCAGCAGGTAATGAGTAAAAGGAGTATGTTTTTCATGACGACGACTTAACAATAAACACTTAAATTTACTAATAGTTTGTGGGATACACAAAAAAAGTCCTATGATTATCAATAGGACTTTGTATATTTTTGATGTGATTTTTAACGTAAATCCAATTGGATATGATGTTGCTCTAAGCTTGCTAATGCTTCGGGCGAGCTATAGTCAAATACTTCTTCGTGTAGGTCTTTTTCTTTTTTCTGAGCAATTTGTTTGATGCAATTAAAACAGCGTCGCACATCGTCCATGGTTGATAAAATAAGGCCTGGAACGGCTATACTTTTGCCACTACTGTCTTTTGCTACCATTGTAAAATAAGAGGAGTTACAATGTTTTACTTCGCCTGTTTGAATGTTTTCTGATTCGACACGAATGCCCACAATCATTGAGCTATTGCCTACGTAATTCACGCTGGCTTTCATCGTTACCAGCTCGCCCACTTCGATTGGGCGTAAAAAATTGACCGTATCTACCGATGCCGTTACGCAATAATGTCCTGAAAATTTAGAAGCACATGCAAATGCAATTTGATCTAAAAGTGATAAAATATAGCCACCATGAATTTTTCCACTAAAATTGGTATGCGACGGAAGCATTAATTCGGATATTTTAATGTCTGAACTCGCTACGGTTTTATACGAAGTTTTCATTTACTTAATTTTAAAAGGAGAGTTTACTTTTTTTACTGAGGTGATAAAGTAACGCGTGTCGCCCCACCACGGAAAAGTGCGGTATTTTTCAACGTAATTAACTTGTACATATTGGCCTTCCATTTCTTGTAGTTGCGCAATTACCTCAGCTTCGCTGTCTAAAACAGAAAATGAAAATATTTGAGCACCTGATATGCCTTGACTGATTTCGCCTTCCCAAGTTTTAAAAATGACTCCTTTATTACTCAATTTAATTAATTCGCCTGACCGAACGCCTTCGCTGTAAGTGGCGTTGTATAAAAAGGTGAAATAGGAAACTAGTCCTAATACGATTACTGCTAAAGTGATCATTAAAAATTTTCTCATTTGTACTTAGTTTAATAGTTTGTTTTCCTCTTTTTCTGCTCGGTTTATGATACTTTCGGGTAATGCTTTTTTAGCTTTCGCGCCCATTTTCTTCAATTTTTCAACGCTTGTGATTAAGTTTCCTTTTCCATCTACCAATTTGTTCATTGCGGCGGTATATTCGGTTTTACTTTCATCAATTTTTTTGCCAATTTTGATTAAATCATTTACGAAACCTTCAAATTTATCGTAAAGTGCACCTGCTTGTCTAGCAATTTCGAGTGCGTTTTCTTGTTGTTTTTGATTGGTCCACATGCTATCAATGGTGCGTAAAGTAGCTAGTAATGTAGATGGCGTTACGATGACGATGTTTTTCTCAAAAGCTTTGTTGTACAAGCTGTTATCTTCATTTAATGCAACGGCAAAAGCCGGTTCAATTGGAATAAAAAGCAATACAAAATCAGGGCTTTCGATATGGTATAGATCGTGGTAGTTTTTGTTGCCTAATTGTTCTACGTGACGTTTTATAGAGTTTACATGTTCTTTTAGCCAGCCACTTCTTATAGTATCATCTTCTTCGTTGCTGTATTTTTCGTAGGCAGTTAAGGATACTTTTGAATCGACAATCATTTTCTTGCCGTCAGGTAAATTGATTACCACATCTGGAAAAACGCGATTGCCTTCTTCGGTTGTAAAAGCTTGTTGCACTTCGTATTCTCGCCCTTTTTCCAGTCCTGACTTTTCTAAAACGCGTTCCAAAACTAATTCGCCCCAATTTCCTTGCATTTTGCTATCGCCTTTTAATGCTTTAGTTAGATTGATAGTTTCTTTGCTCATTTGAATATTCATTTCACGTAAGCCCAAAATTTGTTGGCGTAAGGCAGCATGATAATCAATGCTTTCCTTGTGGGTATCTTCGACCTTTTTTTCGAACAACTGAATTTTATCTTGTAAAGGTGACAAGATGTTTCTCATGTTTTCTCTATTTTGTTCTGTAAACTTATTCGATTTTTCTTCGAGAATTTTATTAGCAAGATTTTCGAATTCTTTTGTGAATTTGACTTGCAATTGTTCTACTTCAGCCTTTTGTTCTTTGTGTCGTTCCCAGAGATTTTCAAAGTCTACTTCTTTTTTAGACAGTTGAATGGCTAGACTGTCTTTCTCATCTCTGATACGTTCTTTTTCATAACTAATATCTTCAATTCGTTTTTCAAATTGAAGCTGTTCTTTATTCACTTGTTCCTTTAGTTGTGAATATTGTTGTGTAAGAGCAAGAATTTTTTCTTCAAGACCTATTTTTTCGCCTTTCGCTTTCGCGGAAAAAAGGAGTTTTCCTATCCAAACGCCAATGGCAAGTGCAGTTATAAAAATTAGTAAAAAGGGCAAAAAAGTGTTCATCTTAAAAAATACTGTTCAGTGGTAAAAGTAAGGAAAAGATTCATGGTTTGGATTCTAAGATTAAATTTAGTATACATTTTTGAATTTTAATTTCATAAAAAAGCCAGATTTCAAGTACATGAAATCTGGCTTTTATTAGCTGATTTTAAAGCTTATTTTTTAATCATTTTTTGTGTGTAGATCACTTTATTCCCGCTTGTTACGGTATAAATGTAAATGCCTGTAGGCAATGTGGTTACATCTATTGCAGCTGAACTACCATTTGAAGTTGCTTTTAAATCCAATGCTTTACCCACTTTGCGACCAAGAAGATCATAGAATTGTACACTAGTTTTTTCACTCTCAGTACTTGTTACATTTACGGTAAAAATATCGTTTACTGGATTTGGATAACCATTTACATTAGTGCTATTGGTTATCGGATTAGATAATCCTAATGTAGTATCTGCCTTTAATTCGAAACGAGCAATTACTGGTCCGTGATCCGAAGTGGTATTTACATAATTTGTAATATCAGCTCGAGGATCATAAACTTGAATAGAGTTAGATACGTACTCATCATTCAATTCATTTGAAATCAAAATATGATCTAAAAATCCGCCAGATGACAAGAAGCTAGAAGCACCTGCTTTACTTATGTCTAATGTCAATGCTTTGTAACGATCCGTGTCCTCAACCAATTTTTGGTATGATGAAGGGTTGCCTGCAATTACAGAAACATCTACATCATCGTTAAAATCACCTAATAAAATAATGTTCGCGTCTGGATAATAAGTATCTAAACTGTCTTTTAGTAATTCAGCATCGTATTTACGCATGTTGTATCTTACTATATCAGCACCACTATTGGCACGGGCGTGTAAATTAATGACTTTGATGTCTTTTTTTACACCTCCAATATTAGTTTCAAGTTCAACCATTTGAGGTAAACGACCAGATGAGTAAAAGCTTTCAACTGTACTTGGGTAATTTGGCAAAGTAGCATTTCCGGCGCGTACATCACTGTATAATTTGCTAAACATCACTCGGGTCTTTTTAACAGAAGTAGTTTGCGTGTTGTACAAGACAACTAACTTTTGTGGAGGAAAATTAGGATCAGCTGGTTGGAAGGAGCGCGACCACGCAGGAGAAACTGCTTTTGCAAAAGTTTTTCCGTTCACATTAATTTTTGTAATCAAAGTTTCTAAAGCAGCATCATCAGATACTTCTTGTACGGCGTAAACATCTGCATTCAAAGTGTTCATTACTTTTGCTACGTTATCAATTTGTAGTGCGTCATCTGTTGGGCCAAATTCAGCGCCGCTAGTATCTTTTACATCAGTTCCAAAAAACTCTAAATTGTAAGTAACGATATCAAAAGTTTCAGACTTAGTTAAAGATGATGCAGTTAACATACCTAATTGTTGGTTCAATCCTGTTCCATTTAATTGCAATGGTCCGGCACTATTTAACTCTTTTGTAGTTGGAGCAAAACGAGCATAAAGCGTAATTCCAGCCAATGCTTGTTCAGCAGTGACTTGTACATTGTTTTGAAAGTTAGTATTATCCAAACTCAATTGATAGTACAAAGGTGCTGTAACAGTTATTGCACCGTATCCTCCAGCCATGAAAGTAAAGGATTGACTGGCAGAAGTTGTATTTGGTGCGATTTCACCAAAATTTAAAGTTGGAATTGTAGCGATGAACGCAGCTTCATTTGTAATTTGCACATCGTCAAGTGTCCATTCAGCACTGTCTGTAGCTCCGTTTAAACCTGATTCATATACCCATGCAACATAGGTGCTGTTTGATTTATAGGCTTCTAGATTGATAAATTGCGACTGTTTAAAAGTTCCTGTTGTAGTTGGAAAATCACCATTTAATGGAGTCCAAGTCGCAGTTTCAGGATTGCTTTTTCCATCATAATTGGTAGATACCATTAATTTTAAAGTAGTTCCAGAAAAGAATTTTCTACTGTAAAAAGATAATAATGGGAATTTATCAAACGAATTTAAACGCATTGCTGGCGAAATTAACCAATCTTTACTTGGTCCATTTTCTGTAAAACCATTCATTTGCACGGCTGCAGGTGAGCTATTAAAGCGAGAAGTTGTACTGCTCCATTTTACTTTATCTCCCGCTACACTATATGAAGTCCAGCCGCTATTAGTCAATACATTTGTATCGTTAAAATCTTGTATGTAAGGGTTTATTCCTGTTCCATTTACAGCTACTGTTTTTGATGAGCCACCTGCAGTTGCAAGTGTAATTACTCCAGATTTTACTCCAGTTGTTGTTGGGTTAAATTGTACAAACACTTTTGGAGTAGCGTTGTTTGCGAACTCGCTAACTTCAAAGCTTAAACTGCTTTGAAAAACAGTGTTTTCTGTTTTAGAAATTAAAAATTCTGAAGGAGCAGTGACTGTAACCGCCTGGATTAAATTTTGTCCCTGAATACCATAGTTCAAAATTGAGCTTAAAGTATTTTGTTCCACAAAACTAAAGTTCAATTCATTCACAGTTGTTGTAATTGAAGGTACTGCAACATTCGAAGTAGTTACATTTAGTAAGGTGCTTGCAGCTTGTAAATTACCTGAAGTATCCTCAGATACAGCGTAAACATTGTAGGTTGTTCCCAATGTCAATCCGCTTACTGCAGTAGTGTAAACAACAGCGGGGTCGGCTATAACAAGAACTCCTGCTTTAAGTGCAGCCGAATTATTAGCATCAGTTCCTGCTTTAATTTGTGCAACGTTAGGAGCAGGGCTTCCAGCTGGTAAAACAACAAAAAAAGTTTTTCCTTTTTCATTAAGTTGTGTAGCAAAGTCAAATCCCTCTGAAAGAATATTGCTTATTTTTGGAAAACCATCTGCATATTTTGGGGCTTCCGTATCGTTTGTGATGCTGATGTTATCTATTGCAAAAGATGGTCTTGCACCTCCTCCAGATGTTTGTTTTGAAATCCATCTAAGTTGAACAATATCTTTGTTTTCGCAATCGGCAGGTAATTGTATCCTTATTTTTTGTGGATTTTGTTCTGCTGTTCCTGCTGATTGCGGAGTTGTTGTACTTGTGTAAGCAGTTGCAAGTAAGTTAACAAAAGCATCTGAGGTTCCTACACGATACTGTAATATCATATCATTGATTCGGGTATTGGTTGTTCCGTTATATGGATTACGAATAACCATCGCATCATATTCTACAAAAATTCCAAATTTATCTGTGGTTTTTATTTCTAAAGCTAGAGTTATGTCTAATGAACCGCTGTTCAAAAAACCAATTTTACCGTTGTAGTTGTGCACATTTCCACTAGTTGTTGCAGCAGTACTGTTTGCTGTCAATACTCTGTCACCAACTAAAGTTGCCGATGTGTTGTAACTGCTTCCTGGCAAAATACTGACTGTCCAACCCTGAAATCCGGCAGGATAACTAGTAGAAGAATGGGCTAAAGTTGAAAAATCTTGCGTGTAAGGTAGCTCTTGTACCGTAGGCGCGGTTCCTTGTGCCGAAATATTCCAGCTGAAAGCCAGAAATAATAAAAATAAAACCGCTAAGGTTTTACATGGGTAATTGTGTTTCATTGGGTAACAATTAAATTATTGACCGCAAAAATAGAATTCCTAAGGTTAAGCCAATATTATATGTTTGTCTTTTTTTGATTAATGTAAAAGGCAGATTTGCAACTTTTCTGATTTTAAAAGGCTAAAAAAAAGTTATGACTATTGTCAAAAAAAAGTAGTTCGCAATATTTAGAATAAAAATTTATCAGGAAGTGATTGTAGAATATGACTAGTATAAAAAAAATGATCTACACTTTTATAAGTGTTAGGCTTAGCATCGCCAAAGTTCTAATTTTTAGACAAGAGCTGGTAGGATTTTGAAAGTGAAGCTTTTTGGTTGAAGGAATTTTAAAAAAAGTCTTGGTGAGAAAAAATATTGAAAAGAAGAAAAAGTTTCTATCTGTAACGGTTTAGTGCCGGATATCTTAAAAAAGACAATTAGATTATTTTGGTTTTACTTGTTGAGATTTCAGTTGTCAATCTCTCCTTTTTCCAGAATAGCTTTTGCTTTATATTTTATGGAGAACAATGAGTTTTGATGATGTATCTCAAAGATATGGTACTTGTAATACTTAAGATCAATTATAATTATCCAAATGTTAATAGGTGCTCAACACGTGTGAATGGAGTTTAAAAGGACACTGTGTTGAGTGATTTTTATGTATTAAAAAAGGTCATGATTATAAGTCATGACCTTCTATTTTATAAAGTGCGGGAATTTATTTAAAATTCCAGCCGAGTGTTACTCCAAAAGCCACGGGTTTGATTTCAGCATCTTTATTAGTGCTATACAGTCCATTAGTTTTTCTGTTAGTTGCTGATGTTGGGTTATAACTAATATAAGATTCGTTTTGGTTTTGGTCTAGAATTGAACCATACCCATGCTCTAGAAACATGGCGGCATATAAAGAGCTCTTCGTTCCCATATCAAAGGTAAATCCTAATTCAAAAGAGCTCATTATGATTCCTTTTGTTTTGTACTCTCCTGATGCGGAATAATTATTTTGTTGACCAAAACCAAATTCTGGTAAATCAACAATAGTAAGGTTGACATCTGGATAAAAGGCAGTACCATTGGCATAATCGGCAGTTGCATTAATTTCATATTTGATGGGTAAAAAATATTTAGCACCAGCTCTAAAATTAAAATCAATGCCCTTATTTATATTTTTTTTGTACTGCACAAAAAGCGGAATTTGTAAAGCTCGTAATGTTTGTTTTTCTCTGTAATTGTTTGTAGTCATGTTATAAATAAATGCAGATGTGGAAGCATCAACTTCAAAATTTGAAAGCGTTGCAGTAGGTCGAGAAAAAGAAACTTCTTGCTTGTATTGTGAGAACTCTACACCGGTACCAATTCCGAAATGCGAATTTAAAGGGTAGATGTAACCTGCTTTTATAGCGCCTCCAAGACGATTGCCTGTTTGTATGCCACTGATGTCACTTTTGATATTTCCAATACCCGACTGTATTCCGACATAAACTTGCGCAGCTATGCCTTGGGATAACAAGAAAGCACTAACTCCAATTATGTTTTTAAGATTGAATTTCATAGATGTAAAATTTATTTTTAGCGGTAGCATAAGTTATTTCCTCTTACTTGTTGTGTATTGCTAGCGCATACTTGCAGAGATGACATTTTTATGCTTGTTTTTTTAATTTGAATAATACATCCTCATCAATTAAAATGAGGATGTTTATTAAGTCAACAATTTTAATTTTTCACCAAAAGGTTTTTAGTGAAATATTTACCATTTGCTAAGGTTATTTTTACAATGTAAATTCCCTCAACACTCGGAGCTATCATGTCAATATTGTTTTGACTTGTATTTAGAGTTGTTAACAAGTTCCCTGTTAAGTTAAAAATTTCAACACGTGCATTTTGTATTCTGCTTGCGCTAATATTAGTAGTTAATTGGAAACTCGCATTACTTCTTACAGGGTTTGGAACAACTCTCATAAATTCCTCCTCAACAGTTGGTGAAAGGATTAAAGGACAACTTGTAATTAATGTTCCGTCCAGTTTTGTTGCAACTGCATAATAAGTTCCATTCAAAGGACCGTTTTCTTTGAAATACTGTGAAGTTTGTCCTGGAACTAATACGCCATTTTTATACCAGCTGTACGATCTGAAACTCTTCGAACTATTGTCAAAGAAAATAATATTTTCAAATTGTTTTCTAATCAGGCTCGGTTGACTTGCTGTTACTGGTAAAACTACAGCTGGAGCAGGGTTGTAATTCATATTTCCAGGTTGGGATGCTGTTACATTTGTAGATCCGTAATTTTGGAAAAATAATGAATTATTTGAAACAGAAGCAATGTTGGCATTTGCAGAAGCATAATTTACTGCTAGACCACTATTTGAAACAGCAGTTAAAACAATACTAGGTTCTCCATTACAACCAAATCCTAGAGTCTGATTCCATGTTATCACCTGATCTGCTTTCGTAATCGTAAAATTAGAACCGTTATAAGTAATGGTATAATTAGCACCGGCGCTTAAGTTACCTTGTGTAATGGCGTAAGTCCCCACATTCTCTCCCGCAGTTCTTGCTAAGGCTCCAGTGAAAGAGTCGCCACTAACTAAATTTGGTGAAACTGTGTAGGAGTAAACCGGATTCGTTGTTCCATATACCTTGGTTTGTAATGCATTTGCGGTTACTGTGATTGGTTTTGCTGTAATAGTAAAATCTCTGCTTACATAAGTAATGTTATAATTAGCCCCTGCACTTAAGTTACCTTGTGTGATAGCATAGTTTCCAATATTCTCTCCAGCAGCTCTAGTTAAAGATCCTGTGAAAGAATCGCCACTTACTAAACTTGGTGCGAAAGTGTAAGAGTAAACAGGATTCGTTGTACCATAAACTTTTGTTTGTAAAGCGTCTGCCGTTACTGTGATAGGTTTTGCCGTAATAGTAAAATCTCTACTTACATAAGAAATGTTGTAATTAGAACCTGCACTTAAGCTACCTTGAGAGATAGAATAGTTTCCAATATTCTCTCCTGCAGCTCTAGTTAAAGATCCTGTAAAGGCATCACTACCTACTAAGTTTGGTGAAACTGTGTAAGTAAAAGTAGCATCTGTTGTTCCATAAACTTTGGTTTGTGATGGAGTTGCTGTTACAGTAATTGGTTTTGCAGTTATAGTAAAGTTAGCAGCTGCGTAACTAATTGTGTAATTAGCTCCTGCACTCAAGCTTCCTTGGTTAATGGCATAAGATCCTACGTTTTCTCCAGCAACTCTAGTTAAAGCTCCTGTAAAAGAATCACTACCAACTAAACTTGGTGAAACGGTGTAAGCAATAACTGGATCTATTTCTCCATAGACTTTCGTTTGTGAGGCAGTTGCTGTCACTGTAATTGGTTTAGCGGTGATGGCAAGGTTACTACCAACATAGGTAATTAAATATTTAGACCCAGCCGAAAGCGAACCTTGATTAATAGCATAAGTGCCAATGTTTTCACCACTAACTCTTGTTAAAGCTCCTGTAAATGAATCTCCAGAAAGTAAACTTGGTGATACTGTATAAGTTAAAACAGGATCACTTTCTCCATATACTTTAGTTTGAGAAGGTGTTGCAGTTACGGTAACTGGTATTTGGCTTAATTTCATTACATAATTAAATGTAGCAGTACAATTATTGGCATCAGTAGCAGTAACGGTAAAATTACTATCAGCAATTTGAGTTGAAATACCTGTTATCTGTCCAGCTGTTGATAGTGAAAAACCAGAAGGCAAACTTCCCGCCGTAACGGCATATGTTTTAGCCCCTGTTCCTCCTGAAGCTACAATACTTTGACTATATCCAGTATTGTAATCATAACCAGACAAAACTGTTGTTGTAAAACTAATTGCTGCTGGTTGCGTAATAGTAAAGTTTCGCGTAGCTGAACATCCGTTAGCATCGGTTACTGTTACGGTATATGTTCCTGCAGAAAGTCCAGTTGCTGTAGCAGCCGTTCCACCTGATGGCGACCAAGAATAAGTATATCCACCAGCACCACCAGATGGAGTCACCGAGGCAGAACCATTAGATCCACCATTGCACGAAACATTTGTTTGCGCAGCAGTTGCCGTACTGATAACTGTTGGTTGGGTAATAGTGAAGTTTCTAGAAGCGGTACACCCGTTTGCATCTGTTACAGTTACCGTGTAAGTTCCTGCAGAAAGTCCAGTTGCTGTAGCAGCCGTTCCACCTGATGGCGACCACGAGTAAGTAAATCCACCAGCACCACCAGAAGGAG
>CAZMHK010000065.1:0-16398 GCA_964566045.1 uncultured Flavobacterium sp. | reverse complement strand
GTAAATCGTAAATTGCTCTTAACTTGTCCTCAACACTTAATTCTTTCGTATTCGCCATATTCTATAAGTACTTAACTGGATTTGAATTTTCTTCTGATAAAATAACTGCAAAATTAAGGATTTTTTTTCGAAGATACTCTACAATATAATTTTTTGTATAGCGTTCGCTTTCAAAATGTCCAATATCGGCTAAAAGAAGTTGGTTTTCGGCTTCATAAAACTGATGGTACTTTAAATCAGCGGTTAAATACGCATCGGCTCCTGCTCGAATCGCGTTTGCAATAGCGAAACTTCCCGCGCCTCCCAAGACAGCTACTTTTTTGATCGGTTTTCCTGTAAAGGCTGAATGTCTGATGCCACCGCATTGCATTTTGTCTTTTACAAAAAGTAAAAAATCGGTTTCGCTCATGGGCTCAATTAATTCTCCTATTTGACCCAAACCTATGTTTTGATGCTTGTTTTGTAGTGTGTATATTTCGTGCGCAACTTCTTCGTAAGGATGACTTTCTAGCAAAGCTTTTAAAATTTTGCCTTCAAGATGTTTTTCGTAGGTTACTTCAATTTTAATTTCGTTGGCTTTTACCAATTCAAAACGCTCGCCTAGAACCGGATTGCTTTTTGCATTGCCTCTAAATGTTCCGATGCCGTTGGAACTAAAACTGCAATTTTCATAATTGCCAATAGTTCCTGCGCCTGCGGCAAATAGTGCTTCGAGTACTTCATTGGCATTTTCAGTTGGTACAAAACTGGTGAGTTTGCGAATGTATTGCTCTTTCGGAATCAGTATTTTGGTATTGATTAGTTGCAAAGCATCACAAAATATTTTGTTTACTCCGTCTTGGTGGTTGTCTAAAGCGGTGTGTACAGCATAAATAGCAATATCATTTTTTATGGCTTTGATGATGGCGCGCTCTACGTATGTTTTTCCGGTTATTTTTTTCAACCCTGCAAATAATATAGGATGAAAGCACACAATCATGTTGCAGTTTTTGGTCATGGCTTCCTCAATAATATGTTCGAGCGCATCATGACACACTAGTACGCCTGTAGCCTCAACATTTTGGTCGCCCACAAGTAAACCTACGTTGTCAAAATCTTCGGCATAGGCTAGTGGTGCCAATTCTTCGAGAATACGGATAATATCTTTGATTTTCATAAATGTTTCAATTGAAAGGTAGAGCGTTTTGTGAAGAACAAAATAACGAATAAAGAAAAGAACATTAAAATAAAATATTCTACTTTCGTAAAATGAATTTACTTCGAAAACTACTTTTTCCGTTCGCTGTTTTGTACGGCGCTGTTACGGGTATTCGGAATTTTCTTTTTGATAAAGGAATTTTACAATCGTATTCATTTAAGTTGCCAGTGATTGCTGTTGGGAACTTGAGCTTAGGCGGAACCGGTAAATCTCCGCAGATTGAGTATTTAATTCGGTTACTATCTTCAAAATATAAAGTGGCAACATTGAGCCGTGGATACAAACGAGAGTCTAAAGGTTTTGTTTTGGCAAAAGCAAATGCGACAGCCGGTTTGTTAGGCGATGAACCGTATCAGTTCTTTAGAAAATTTAAAAACATACAAGTTGCTGTAGATAGTGATCGAAAAAATGGAATAAATCAATTACTTTCGCAGGCCGAAATTCCGGAGGTCATTTTGTTAGATGATGCCTACCAGCACCGTAAAGTAAAAGCAGGTATGTATGTGCTGCTCACAGCTTATGGCGATTTGTACGCGACTGATTGGATGTTACCAACAGGAAACTTGCGCGAAAGTAGGAGCGGAGCAGAGCGTGCTGCTGTGGTAGTGGTAACCAAATGTCCTCCAGATTTGAGTTCTCAGGAACAAAAGGAGATACAAAAGAAATTAAAATTAAGAGACAATCAACAATTGTATTTTACTGCAATTGGTTACGATGATAAAGTCTATGGTGAAGCAAGTACTTATTCGGTTGCTGAAATTTTAAAAACTGAAAAGGTATTAATAGCTGGTATTGCTAAGCCGGAACCTTTTTTTAATCATTTAAAAAATACCAATGATGTTTGTGTGTCGTTTCCGGACCATCATAATTTTAGTGAAAAAGAAATAGAAGAAATAAAAAAAATAGCGCAAAACAAAATCATTATTACTACTGAAAAAGATTATGTGCGTTTGCAAGGTAGGTTGGCAATTGAGCAATTGTTTTATCTACCAATCCAAACTGTATTTTTACCAAATGCAACTTTATCAGGAAATGATTTTGATCAAAAAATTTTAAATTATGTGGGAACAAGTACAAGAAACAGTTAGTTACATTCAAGATAAAATCAATTTTACGCCAGAATACGGTGTTATTTTAGGTTCCGGTTTGGGTAGTTTTACAACTGATATGGAGGTTTTGCATACTTTGCCTTACCATGAAATACCCAATTTTCCGGTTTCTACAGTCGAAGGCCATCAAGGAGCTTTGGTTTTTGGTACAATTGGCACAAAGAAAGTGGTAGCCATGCAAGGCCGTTTTCATTATTATGAAGGCTACTCTATGACTGAGGTTACGTTTCCGGTACGAGTGATGAAGTTTTTAGGAATTGATAAATTAGTCGTTTCTAATGCCTCAGGTGGAGTAAATCCGAATTATCAAGTGGGGTCTATTGTTATGATTACAGATCATATTAACATGACGCCAGAGCATCCGCTACGAGGGAAAAATGATGAAAGATTCGGACCTCGATTTGTAAATATGAGCGAGCCGTATTCTCGAAAAATGATTGCAAAAGCTACGGAAATTGCTCAAAATTTGAATATTGAAGTTCAGAGAGGAATTTATCTTGGTTTGCAAGGGCCTACATTTGAAACCTTGGCAGAATATAAAATGGTTCAGATTCTTGGAGCTGATTGTGTAGGGATGTCAACTGTGCCAGAGGTGATAGTCGCCCGCCATATGGATGTAGAAACTTTTGGAATTTCAGTAATTACAGATATGGGAAATGCAGAAAGTATTGATACCATTTCTCATGACGAAGTATTGGAGGCGGCGAAAGCAGCTGAACCTAAAGTGCGAAGCTTGATAAAAGAGTTGATTTTGCAATATTAAGGAGTTGTTTTATTCCCTTTATAGGTGTCTTTAAATTGCAATAGTATTACAATGCAAACAGTTTATTCTTGGTTTATTTTAAGATAGTGGTGCGAATTTTGCAAGAAAGTACATTGAAAAACACCTTGTTTTTTTATGACAGAAGATGTGCTGCGATGGTATTGTAGAATTGGGCAGGAATAAAGGGTTTGGTAATTACATCATTCATGCCAAATGAAAGTAGCATGTCGCGGTTTTCATGAAGCGAAATAGCTGTTAATGCTATAATTGGTGTTGTTGTATCAAATTCTCGAATGGTTTGTGTAGCCACAGTACCGTTTATACCTGGTAAATGTACATCCATTAATACCATATCAAATTTTGAAAAACGCATTAACTCAATAGCCTCTTCACCATTGTCAATTACTTCACAGGTGATTTGTTTGTTGTGAAGCATTTTTCTGGTTATCATTTGGTTGATCTTATTATCTTCAACTAATAGTATTTTTTTGTGTGCTAATAATGCTGTTTGATCACCGTTATCATGCTCAATTTGTTGTGTAGGTTTTTCAGCCACAAGAAAACTTAGGGAGAAAGAGAATGTAGATCCTTGATTTATTTTACTTTGTAACTGAATTTTCCCGCCCAAGGTTTCAGTTAATTTTTTAACAATGGTTAATCCTAGTCCCGTTCCGCCATATTTTCTATTGACTTCCGTTGAGCCTTGTGAAAAGCTATCAAAAACACTTTCTAGTTTATCTTCAGGTATGCCAATGCCTGTGTCGGTTATTTCAAAAGATATGAATGCTCTTTTATTTTCTATCTTTTCTAGATTGACGCGAACGTAAATCACACCATCCGATGTAAATTTAAGTGCATTATTAATGAGATTCAGTATGATTTGAGAGAGCTTTGTGGGATCACCAATCAAGTAATCAGGTATTTTTTCGTTTATTTCTAAGCTGAATTCGTTATTGTTAACTATGGCCAATTCTTTTAAGGAGTGCTTGATATTTACCAACAATTGCTTCAGGTGAAAAGGAATTTGTTCTAACTCCAAATTATGAGATTCTATTTTGTTAATTTCTAGAATTTCGTTGATAAATTTTGTGAGATAGTCACCAGAAAACTTAAGAGAACTCAAGTAATCTATTTGTGATTTTTTAGGATTTTCTTGCAAAAGCAAATGGGTAATTCCGTTGATGGCATTTAAAGGAGTTCGCAACTCGTGGCTTACAGTAGATAAAAATTCGGCTCTGGCTTGTGATGCTTTTTCGGCTTTGTCTTTAGCTACTTCTAACTCGTTGTTTTTTTCTTTTAACAATAAATTAGACTGGTTTCTGATGATGTTGTTTTTGTATAAAGAAAGGCTCAATAATGATAAAATCGAAATCAAAGCAATAGCTAATATGCTGATGAGCTTTGAAAATTTATTGGCTTTCTGTTGTATTTTTGTTTCGACACTTAAGGCGTGAATTTCTTTGGTTTTTTCTGCTTCTTTAAATGCGGTATACTCATCAATTCCTAATCGTTGATTGGTAATTGTAGTCAAGTATTCCTTCAGGTTTAGATGTGCTTTTAAATAAGTATAAGCGTTGTTTTTATCTAAAATATTGGCGTAACTGTTGCTTAATGCTAGTAATATAGAAGATTTGAGGTCTAATAAATTAGATTGTTCAGAGAGTTTCAGAGCACGCTGATGATAGTTAATTGCTAGGTTGTATTTTTTGTTCTCATTTTCAATCCATCCCATTCTGTATAAGGATGCTGCTTTTGAGGCAATTATTTCAGGGGAGTCGGGTTGATTTATAATTTGTAAAAAAAGATCGCTGGCCTGTTTTACTTTTTTTTCGCTTAAAAGCAAAATAGCTTCTTGTAGAGTGCCTTTGTAGCTTTTATCAAAATGTCCTGTAGCTTTTTGAAATTGAACAAATTGCAGATGGTGCTCTCTCGCTTTCTTTAAATTTGACTTGGCTAAGTAGGTTAAAACCAAATAGTATTCGACATCTGCAGCAGCTAGACTTGGTGGCAATAGAGTGTGTAAATTGTGACTTTTTTGAAAAGAAGCAAGTGCATCACTGTATTTTTTAAGATCGTAAAAAAGTTTACCAAGTTTAAAGTTTTGTTGCGCTAGCGCACTACTATCTTGAGCAGCAGCTGCTATGTGTACAGCGTTTTGCGTATAAGTAAGCGCTTTTTTGTAATTGTTTTTTTGAACTGCAATATCAGCCTGTTGATTGAAATAAGCAATGCTGTCATTTCTCATAATTTTTTGAGAAAAAACAACGGAACTCAGAAATAGCATTAACAAATAGATATGCTTCATGCGTACTTGGTTGGTTTAAGTTGGTGTACGATAAGTAAGTAGAATCAAATCGATGATTCTCGATGAGTAACCTATTTCGTTATCATACCAGCCTACTACTTTTACCATTTTATCAATGACAGAAGTTAGCTGAGCATCAAATATACATGAATTTTTGTTTCCAATTACATCTACTGATACGATTGGATCCTCGGTGTAATCTAAAATACCTTTTAATTGGTTGGTTGCCGCATTTTTAAAAGCTGTATTTATATCTTCAATAGTCACTGCTTTTTTTACATTAAAAGTAATATCCGTTAGTGATCCGTCAGGCACAGGAACTCGAATACCACAACCGCCAATTTTACCCTCAAATTCTGGAAAAATTTTAGTTAGTGCCTTTGCAGCTCCGGTTGTTGTGGGTACGATTGATTGACTTGCCCCACGCGCTCTACGTAGATCTTTATGCGGTTGATCATGTAGGCTTTGATCTGTAGTGTAAGAGTGAATGGTTGTGATATAAGCTTGCTCAATGCCGCATAACTCATTAATCACTTGTATCATTGGAGCAGCATTGTTAGTCGTACAACTTGCATTTGAAATAATAATCTCTGAGCCATCTAAAATGTGCTCATTTACACCCAATACTACCGTTTTTATAGTATCTACCTCTGATGGAGAGGATAAAATTACTTTCTTGGCGCCAGCTTCAATATGCAAATGCAGGTCTTCATAAGTTTTGAACTTACCTGTTGATTCGATAACAAAATCTATTTTACAATCTTTCCAATTAAGATTGCTGATGTTTTTTTCGTGAAAAAAAAGCACTTTTTTTCCTCCAACTATAATGCCTGTTTCGTCATGACTCACGGTTTGTGCTAAAACGCCGTGAATACTATCGTATTTTACAAGGTGTGCCATTGTTTTTTTGTCGGCAATATCGTTGATGGCCACAACTTCAATCAAGGGATGGTCTAAGAGTAATCGAAATAAGTTTCTTCCGATTCTTCCAAAACCGTTTATAGCAATTCTTATCATAAGTTTTAAAGTCTTAAAGTATCAAAGTCAGAAAGTCAAGATATCTAGCCTTTCGACTTTCTGACTTTATAACGTTTGACTACAATATATGTTTTTGTGCTTTGTACGAAGAGCGTACCAATGGGCCACTTTCAACATGTCTAAAACCAAGTTCTAAACCGTATTGTTCGTATTTTGCAAATTGTTCTGGTGTGATGAATTCTTTTACCGGAAGGTGTTTTTTACTCGGTTGTAAATATTGACCAATCGTAACCACATCTACATTTGCAGCTCTAAGATCGCGTAGAGTCTGAAAAACTTCCTCCTCTTCCTCTCCAAGTCCTAACATGATTCCTGACTTTGTGCGATTGATTCCTTTTTCTTTAAGGTAACGCAATACTTCAAGGGTACGATCGTATTTTGCTTGAATACGTACCTCACGTGTTAAGCGACGCACTGTTTCTACATTATGTGAAACTACCTCAGGGTTAGCCTCCACAATTCTGTCGATATTTCTTTCTATTCCTTGAAAATCAGGTATTAGTGTTTCAAGTGTTGTGTTAGGGTTCATTCTGCGAATCGCTTTAACAGTTTCAATCCAAATGATTGAGCCTCCATCTTTCAGGTCGTCGCGATCCACACTTGTAATCACAGCGTGTTTGATGTTCATGATTTTGATTGAACGCGCTACTTTTTCAGGTTCATCCCAATCTACGGTTTCTGGTCGGCCTGTTTTTACACCGCAAAAGCCGCAAGAACGTGTACAAACATTACCTAAAATCATAAAAGTAGCAGTTCCTTCGCCCCAACATTCTCCCATATTTGGGCAGCTGCCCGAGGTACAAATTGTATTCAAGCTGTACTTATCTACTAATCCTCTTAATTCAGTATATTTTTGCCCTATGGGTAATTTTACTTTTAGCCATTTTGGTTTTCCCGTAGGTAAAGCAGTATCTATAGCAGTTTCCATAATTCGTTTTTTGAGAGCACAAAGATAGCGAAAGTTGTTCGAACAAAAGCTAGCGTAATGTTCCTTTTAGTGCTTTACCCAACGCGTTTTAATGGCGATATCTAACTTTTAACATTTGTTGAAAACCATTTATAAATCAACTCTTTTATGATTAGTTCTTGGTGAACGGTACTCATTTTTCTCGCTGCTCGTTGTTTCATTACTGAGGGAAGAAGTTTTTTTGTTACAACCTCATAAATTTTTCTTAAAATGCTAGAAAATCGTACCTTTGACTGTTAAAAATAATATTATTATGAAAAAGACAATAACAGTTGGTTTACTAGCAGGCTTTTTATTTTGTAGTTTACAAACTAAAGCTCAAATTAATTTGAAAGACAGAGTCTTAGGAGCGGCTCAAAAAGCAGTTACGGGATTTACATTTAGCGATGCTGATGCTGCCGAATTATCAAAAGCAGCAGTTATAAAGATGGATGCAGAGCATACTGTTGCTGGTCCGACAGATCCTTACACCGTACGTTTGAACAAGGTTTTTTCAAAACATACAAAGGGTGACGGTTATACTTTAAATTACAAAGTGTACAAGTTAAACGAGGTAAATGCTTTTGCTACTGCAGATGGTAGTGTTCGTATTTATTCTGGTTTGATGGATATAATGGATGATAACGAACTTTTGGCCGTAATTGGTCATGAAATTGGTCACGTAGCAAATAGTGATACCAAAGATGCTATTAAGGAATCTTATAAAAAAGAGGCTTTGATTGGTTTGGCAGCTTCGCAATCACAAAAAGTAGCCGCCATTACTGATAGTCAGTTGGGTGTGATAGCGAGTAGTATGATTGACAGCAGACACAGTAGAAAGCAAGAAACTGAGGCAGATGAGTTTTCATACAACTTTATGAAAAATAACGGATACAATGTAAATGCGGTGGCCTCTGCCTTTTCAATTTTGGCAAAAATGAGCGAAGGAACACAGGCATCATTTATAGATAAAATGATGAGTTCACATCCTGATCCGAAAGAGCGCGCTGAAAATGCGAAACTAAGAGCAGAGAAAGATGGTTTGTATAAACCGTATGTGCAACAGAAACCTGTTGTCAAAAAGCCAGCAGCGAAAAAACCGGTAGCAAAAAAGAAAAAATAATTACAAAGTAGATCAAAAAAAGCAGAACGTGAGTTCTGCTTTTTTTATGCTTTATGTTTAGAAACATTAGTCTAATTTTACAACGATCGGCAAACTATAAGCCGTTCGAACTGCTTTACCATCAATCATACCAGGTGCCCATTTTGTGCGTAATGATTTTAGCACTCGTACGGCCTCACGTCCTAAGCCGTAGCCAGGATCTCTTTTTACGGCGATATCAGTCATACTGCCATCTCTTTCGATTACAAAAGACACGTAAATTTTGATCACACCAGTTGCATCCACTTCTTGTTTTTCAAAATTACTGCCCACGTAGGTGTAAAACTTGTTTATTCCGCCCGGAAATTCTGGTAATTTATCAAGTGCGGCGCTTACCACTGCTGTATTTCCCGGATCGGTTGTAGGTGCAACTTCAGATATTGGACCAGTGTTGGTACTAATGTTTCCTCCAGCCGTTCCGGTGCCTTCGCTAGCTGTTGGAGTACTGGCAATAACAGCAGCAGTGGTTGGAACGTCTTGCGTGGCTTGACTGCTTGCTACAACAACAGGATTTACAAAAGGAACGTTTTTAATCGGATTTTCAACTTGATTTTTTACGGGAGGTAAGGTGCGTTGTACCGGTTCTTCGATTTGAACAATATCAGTTACTTTAACCGTAGTTTCAATTATTGGAGGCAACGCGGGTTCTATAATTTCACTCGGGTTAATAGCTCGAACAATGGCAGGAACACTTATTGCGGTTACCAATACGCTTACTCCAACAAATAATGCTTTTAAAGTTGTTTTTGTACTCTCTTGGCGCAATTGATAGGCGCCATACTCTTTGTTTCTGTCTTGAAAAACAAAATCAATCCAACCGGTTTCGTAAATACTTAGTTTTGACATGATAAATAGATTTAGTGGTTAAGTACAATTAAATCATAAGCCAAGTGTTTTTATTATCAATAACGTAGTGATAGGAATTTTATTTTCTAAATTTAATAATTTATTTTTAAATAATATGTGTAAATCTCATTTATTTAACGATAGTGTTGAATATTGTGTTGTAGGTGGTTGAGGTGCGTTACTAGACATAAAAAAACGGCATCTCTTATGGAAATGCCGTTCTTAAAGAGTTACTAGTTAAAAATTAAAAACCGTATTTAATACCTAATTGTATTTGGAACGGATTACCAGACAAGGCAGGCAATCCCGCATTGTTAACTCTGTAATTAAATTGTTGTCTTGCGCTGTCAAAACCGGGAACTGCCGGATTTCCATTGGCAGCAGGTGTGCCTAAAGCATAAAGTGATTGTGACCCTAATGATTCGTTTACACCCCAATCTTTTTTAATCATGTTGGCAACGTTAAAAATATCAGCAGTGAAGTCTAAAAATTGCTTTTTTGCTATCGTTACTTTTTTGTTGATTCGAATGTCAACTAAGCCGTAAAAACCATTTATTCCCCCGTTGCGTTCTGCAATTTTTCCAGAATATTTATTAATGTAATCTTTTAAACTTTGACTTGCAGCCGGATTATTCAAAATAGTTTCTAATCCTGTTTTAATGTTTTGAGGTGTTGTTGGGCTGTTGCTATCAAAAATATACGCTAAATCATTTGATGCCGTGACAAAGTCTCCATTCGTATTTCCTCCTGAAAGTAAACTGTATCGAGTTCCTCCAATTCCAGAATAACGAATTCCTACACTAAACCCATAAAAAGTAGGTAACGATCCATAAAGAACTACTTTATGACGGAAATGATTATCAGAGTAGGTCATTTTACGCAAATTTCTAGGATCATCTTCAACAGGTAATACCAAGGTAGCAGTGTTAGCTACATTTCCGTTAAATGAAGTATTGTCTTTAGTGTCATTCCAAGTGTAACTAGCAGATAATTCTCCATCCTTGAAATAACGATAAGTCGCATCTACAACTAATGCAAATTGATTGACTTTACCTTCACTATTTAATTCTAAAACGCGGCCAAGAGCTGTACTTTTTCGTCCTTGTAACCAATCGGCAGCACCATTTGCAGGAATAGAACTTGCCGGAACATATACGCCACGGTTATTTTCATTTGCTAGTCTAAAAAAAGGATTATCAACCATGTTGCGATCTACATACACGTAGTTATTTCGAGCCAAAGTAGCGTATCCTGCAATACCTGCTTTTAAATTATCAGTAAAAAAGTGAGAGTAGGAGATGTTTGCCTTATAAACTACCGGAACTTCTGCGTCATCTCCGGTGTAATTGATAGTTGGCAATTGAAAAGCAGCAAGAGTTGGGATATTGGCATAACTATTTCGGTAATCATTAAAGTTCGGTGTAGGTACGTTTGGATTTCTAACATCTACTGTAGCCGTTTTTTTTCCGTCAAAATACAAATTGTTTATTATGGCGTAGTTATTCAAATCAGAGGCAAATACTCCTGCACCAAAGCGTAAGAAGTCTTTATGGTTCTCATTTACATCCCATGACAATTGTACTCTTGGCTGAAAAATGGCAGAACGTAACTTGTTATTCGTTTTAATGCTTAGTTCATCAAAAACTTGTTGGTTAAATGGCGCTGTTGGGTATTGTGCGTAATCAAAACGCAATCCAAAAGTTAAATCAAGTCCCAGAGCAATTTTCGATTGTAATTGTCCGTACAAACCAGCATTCCAAATATTCGAAATTACTGAAGGATCAGCAACCAATGGTACTTCTCTAAAATAGCGGTAAGGTGTTCCATTATCAAAATTTGCTACACTATTAAAGTGAAAGCGACCGTTAACTTCTGAACCATAAACAGATTTAGAGTTGGTTTGCATCAAATCTATACCAAAAGTATACTTTACTTTATCAGTGTTGTAGTATAGGTTGTTGATAACTTGAAATACATTATTTCTGAATTTTTCTTGAGCAAATCGATGCCCTCCAATTTGGATATTGGTGGTACGCACCGCACCATTTATAGTTGAGGCAACATTTTCAACAATAGCTCTCGGAATGTTAAAAGCTGGCAATTGATCCCCTGGATTACTGTCTTGGAACGTGTACAAATGTTGCACTTTGAATTCGTTAGTAACTTTTGAGTTTACCATGGTTCTCAACGATGCTAAGATGCTATTGTCAATATTATAATCATCTCCAAATGATTCGTAAAGATTAATAGCAGTGTTATCTTGAAGTCCTAATTTGTTGTCATCATAAGTGAAATTGTTTCGAATGGTTAGCAAGTTTTTACTATCTATTTGCCAATCTAAACGAGCAAAGGCAGCATCAGAATTTCTTTTTTTGTCAAAAGAACCATATTGCGGAGCACTTGACACACCGTACTTATTACGGGCAATGTTTACAAAATTATCTAGCGTGGCTCTAGTTACATTAAAACGCAATTCGTCTTCAGGCGATTGAATATCAGCTATGATGAGTGGTCGAGAATCCAATTGATGATCCCATGCTACAAAAAAGTGCAGTTTGTCTTTAATAATTGGTCCGCCAAGTGTAAATCCGTATTGTGTCGTTGTAAAGTCGTTTTGTCTTCGGTTGCCTCGAATGTCGTATGCGCTTGACAACCAATCGGCTCTATTATAAGCAAACATACTTCCTGAAAAATCATTGGTTCCCGATTTTGTTACGGCACTCACCGTTCCACCACCACTGCGGCCGTAAACTACATCATATTGATTGGTTACCACTTTAAATTCTCTTACGGCTTCAATTGAAATAGAATACGGAGCACCACTTCGGCTGGTAGTTGCCCCTGCCGATGTTGGGTTTTTGGCGTTCATACCATCTAAAGTATAATTGGTTGACGAGGCTAACTGACCAGAAATTGTTCCTCCTCGTGTAAGCGGAGATAAATCCATTAAGCTAGTGAAATTTCGTCCGTTAACCGGTAAGGCATTTATCAACTTAGCAGTAACCGCTGTCGCAGCACCCAAGTTTCCTGTTTTGTTTTTTAAACCTCGACCTACTACTTCTACTACTTGCAGGTTTTGCGTTTCGCTCTGCATTTCGATTGGAATCGAAATTAAATCGCCTTGATTTAAAGTGTAACCTGTGCGTTGCTGCTCTCCGTAGCCCATAGCCGTTACAGTAATGGTGTAAGGACCACCAAGCGGTAACTCTTTAAAGGTAAAAACTCCTTTAAAGTTCGAAACTGAACTTGTTTTAAATCCAGTCGATTCGTTTTTAATCAACACATTAGCATCTTTAATAAGTTCTGCGTTAGATCCTTTAACAGTACCGGTGATAGAGGCCTGTGTAGTTTGTGCATAAATGCCTGCTTGGTACAGTAGCAGGCAAACGATTGTAAAAACAATCTTGGTAATTTTTTTCATGAATTTAGTTTTTTGTTGTGTGCCACAAAGAAATCCACATTCAAAAGAATAGGTGTTAGATTAACACTAATTGAAAAATAATTTTGTGTAACCAAATAGTGACTTTTTAACGATTTCGGACTTCTTTTTGTGGATTTTCGTAATGATTTAGCAACAATAAGGAGTTGAATTCAGCACATAAATTAGGTTTTTGATAATCATTTGATAAAACACAGGTGTAAGATTTACTGTATTTTTCGAACAAAAAATTATGAAAATGAGAAATCTTGTAATGGTTGCAGCTGCTTCATTATTATTGTGTAATTGTGCATCAAATTCATTTATTGTTTGTGGGCATCGAGGCGCTATGGGTCATGAAACAGAAAATACAATTGCTTCAATAAACAAAGGAGTAGCGCTTAAAGCTGATATGCTTGAAATTGATGTGTTTAAAATAAAAACTGGCGAGTTGGTTGTTTTTCATGATGACAATATGGAACGTTTGACCAATGGAAAAGGAAAAATTGAAGAGTACTCTTTTGATGAATTGCGAAAAGTTTTGGTGGCGGGTAAGCATCAAATTCCAACTTTGGAAGAGGTAATAATTGCATTAGATAAAAAAGCCGTACTCAATATTGAATTGAAAGGAGAAAATACAGCTGAAGACACACACAGAATAATATCTGAATTCAGAAAAAAAGGTTGGAAAAATAAAGATTTCTTTATTTCAAGTTTCAGAGTCAATGAATTAAGAAAAATGAGAGCTCTGGATCAAAAAATTGCTATTGGTTTATTGACGTATAAAGATCCGCTAGAAACCATCTTAAAAGTAGGCAAGGAGCTCAAAGCACAAGCGATAAATCCGTATTATAAAATGCTGACCGCGGAAAATGTTGCAATTATGAAAGCAAATAATTTTAAAGTGTTGCCTTGGACAGTTAATGAACCAGCAGAAATAGCTGCTCTGCAAAAGCTAAAAGTTTCAGGAATTATTACTGATTTCCCTGACCGAATTGTGCCTTAAAAATAGAATTGAAAAATACTCAAAAGCTGTCTGTAAAAGGGCAGCTTTTTTGTTTGATTCAATGATGTAGCTAAACTCATGAACAAAAAAATACGCTAAATCAAAAAGACTGCTTTTAAAGATTTTAGTGGGAGTATAAAATCAAATTACGAGATTATGATCCCTATGCCAGAAAGTTGTGCAAACAAAACAAAGCAATTAACCGCTATATCTGGCGCTCATTTGCAAAGAGTGCCTACTTACTTTCAAAAAATAAAACGTAGCGTTTGCAACGCGGCAAACTAAAACAAGATTTAATTTATCTATGTCTGGCGCTCGTTTGTAACGAGTGCCTACTTACTTTCAAAAAATAAAACGTAGCGTTTGCAACGCGGCAAACTAAAACAAGATTTCTCAAAACAGATAAAGCAGACAGTCCCATTGTTGATGTCTTGAATCCCAACTCTTTTACCAAATACAATTTGTATTAATTTTATTGTAAATTTTTAAAATTCCTGAAAAACTATTTCATCATATTCACGGAAAAAGTCGGGAGACTTTTACTAGATTTACATTTTGCAAGAACATTTAAAAAAGTGCGAAGTCGGGAGACTTCGCAGAGCGAGGGTTTTACTACTTTACATGAAGATTTACAATAGTGCGAAGTCAGGAGACTTCGTAGAACTGGGGGTTTGTGGGCATGAATTATGGCTGTGGCTCATCGTTCTGCGCACGGATTGCAAATCCGCGCTATCGGGTTCTTTTGGTTTAGATTTGCTTTGTGGGCATGAATTATGGCTGTGGCTCATCGTTCTGGGCACGGATTGCAAATCCGCGCTATCGGGATTTAGATTTGCTTTGTGGGCATGAATTATGGCTGTGGCTCATCGTTCTGGGTACGGATTGCAAATCTGCGCTATCGGGGTTTGCTTTGTGGGCATGAATTATGGCTGTGGCTCATCGTTCTAGGCACGGATTGCAAATCCGCGCTATCGGGTTCATCAACAATCTAAAATAAGTCCAACATTACAACACCCGATCGCGCGGATATGTCTCTACGTACGATCGCGCGGAATTGCATTCCGTGCCCACAAAGTGGAGCAGGCAATACAAGTCATAAAGCTACATACTGTGAAAAAGCTGTAGCTTTTTTGTTTTGAAAAGAAATTGTTTTGTTAAATTTGTTTTAATTGCCACCAGAGCCGCGTTGCAAACGCTTTGTTTTCGGTGTTTAAGTAAGTAGGTACTCGTTACAAACGAGCACCAGAGGGGGCAAACAATCATGGAGTAGCTTCAGGTAATAATCCAAGTGAATATTTTGGTTTTTCAAGAGATGGCAAAATTGAAATTCATTTTTATCTTAATAATGATGGCACTATTGGCTCATATTTTCCAAAAAAGAATTAGGTAATGCAATATAAAATTGACCACAAGCAGTTAAGTATTTCTGATGATAAGTATTGGATTTTATCTGGAGAGCTTAATAAATATTCTGTTCAAGAATTGGAACAAGCTATTTTAGATATGGAAAATGTGTTTAATGATAAATATTCTGCATCAAGTTTTTATGGCGAAGTAGTTTTTTGTGTCGAGTATAACAAGGATATAGCTAAAATTGAATATTACAGCGAGTATGTAGGCGAAGAACCCACGTTAGAAATTTACAATATGCTAAAAGCGTATCGAGATAAACTAAAAGATTATGAAAACGAAATCCCGATATAATCGGGATTTCACATTCTATTCTCCCCGATCGCGCGGATATGTCTCTGCGTACGATCGCGCGGAATTGTATTCCGTGCCCACAAGCACGATAGCGCGGATCTATCTCTACGCACGATAGCGCGAAATTGCATACCCGATAGCGCGGATCTATCTCTACGCACTATAGCGCGGAATTACTTCGTCAGTTCGCTATCGCTCGGGTGCATTCCGTGCCCACAAAGTTCATCAACAATCTAAAATAAGTCCAACATTACAACATCTAAGTCATTGTCTAAGCCCGCATAATTTCTAGCAGAACTAAAATAGTAATCCTCTGGTGAGCTAACTACTTTCTCTTTTACAGGATTGTTATGGATATAATTCACTTTTTGTTTTATGAACCAATTGGTTTCTATTATTTCAGCGTGATAGCCGTCTTGATATACTTTATAGCTTTGGTCTATCTTAAGATGCGCACACGCTTGTTCAAAATATGCCAAAAGCCACTCCCTGCGACTCTCTGGTTCTTCTATTATTGTTTGAATAATTTTCTTGGAAGTGTATTTTTTAAAATCACGCATGACATCAAATAGAATAAAACCATTTGTGGCTTTGCACATTAAATGGATATGACTGTGCATAATGCAATACGCATAAATCTCAAGTCCTTTTTTCTCCTGACAATATTGCAAAGCATTAATAATATTATACTTTTGGTTGAGTCGCGTAAATACATCAACCCATCCTACTGTTGTAATAGTTATAAAATATGCCTGATCTGTTGTTGTTGCTTTATATTTTGTTGACATTTTTTTATTTAAAAATACAATAAAAGCTACAAATAAAACAATCACATAGCTTTAATTTATTTCTTTTGGTTTAGATTTGCTTTGTGGGCATGAATTATGGCTGTGGCTCATCGTT
>CAZMHK010000064.1:0-16495 GCA_964566045.1 uncultured Flavobacterium sp. | reverse complement strand
TTTGAAATTTAATATTTGGACATCGAGTAAAAATTATAAAACATAAATATAAGAAAAATAGTTAGACTTGGAATGACAAAAAATTAATTTTTTATAAACGCACTAGTGTAAATGAAAAATAGATTAAATCAAAAACCAAATTTGTACTATATTGAAAATGTCAATTTAATGGTGAATATCATAAATATTTGTAATCTATAAAGACATCTATGTGGAGAGCTGTTTTAGTGTTAAATAAACATTTAAAAGGATATTTGACGGAATTTAGATATTATAACCGAACTTTGTCCCTTTGAAAACAAAGGTCAAAAAATCGAAGTTAAATGGGAAGAAACAACGAACGCAATATCAAAAAGCATAACGATAAATTGCATAAGGCGCAGGACAAAGCCAAGCAAGCTGTTATAGCGAGGAAAGAAAAATTGAAGCAAATCACTAAAAAATTTAATGACGATAAAAACAGTCAAGAATTATTATAATTTGAGCTATGGAAAATCCAAAATTTGATGAAATTAAAAAAAATGTTCAACATATCATTGATTGTATCGCGATAAAAAATGCGCAAGAAGCATTACTGACTTTAGCTGATGTAAGCGATGAATTGGATGAGTTGCTAGATTTTTCAGACGAAGATGAAGATTTAATTGAAATTAGTAAATACCAAGTGTTATTAAATCAATTGCAACAAAAAATTGTCACGTTAAATGATTCGAGTGCACAAATAAATTAGAATTTGAATGAAAGAGACTGATTTATGCCCTTGTTGCTCTGGTAAAACCTACTTTAATTGCTGTCAATTGGTACATCAAGACCATTCAAAAGCAACTACGGCAGAAGCTTTAATGCGATCTCGTTACAGTGCATTTGCACTGCGTAATGCAGAATATTTAATGTTGACTACGCATTCATATCAGCAAAAATACCACTCCAAAGAAGATTATTTAACGTGGGCCACTCAAAATACATGGTTAAAATTAGAAGTTGTAAGTGCTTTACCTGAGATCGTTGAATTTAAGGCTTGGTACCGGAATTCGAAAGGAGAGATGTTCGTTCATCATGAGCGATCTACTTTTTTAAAGGAGAATGATTTATGGTTCTATGTTGATGGGATATTTATGGAATGATAATAATATTTTAGGGCAACAAAGCGCAACATTAATAAAAAATGCCGTAAAAAACAGAGACAATATCTTCTATTTTTACGGCATTTTTAGAGTTTTATTTTTCCGCCAAAATAAACAATCTTCTTTAGATTTTTGAAGGAGATTATACAATGATTACAGCTTAGAATTTTAATGAGGAAGATTTTAGTTGTTATCAACACCTAATTCAAACTTTGCGATAACACAATGAAAAGAATTAAAATTCATTTTTCAATGTCTTTGCATTTGCAGGCAATTGAAAAAATAGTTCATCCAAAACTAGATTCTGCACGCTAGTAGCAGTACTTTCAAGTATAAATTGAGAATTTTCAATCGAATATTTCAGTGGTAATGCTTTTGATTTAGATATAAAATCGTACCAATTACCAAACTTATGATTGATAAATAAGTCGCTATCAATTCCAACCTTTGAATTGAAATAATATTTTTGTACCCCGCTAAGACAAGTCAAAATAATTTCATCACATTTGAATCCAGCAACGGTTAAAACGCCTTTATTCAACTCTACTTTTAGTACTTCATCGGGATTTTTAGCACCGTCATTCCACAAGAATGTGTCTGAGTTTGCCATTTTGGTATAAAGCTTGTTTTCTTTCTTTAAATACTGTTGTGACTCTATTGATGCTCCTTTAAGTATCGATTTGTAGTCTCCATTTTTTATGTAATATTCAGTTGATTTTCCTAAAATGTTTACAAATTGCGCATCAGCCACATTGGGTATCTTACTCTTAACAACATTTTGATACACAATTTTACCCTCAAAATTTTGAGCAGATACAAATAAGGAACTAAATAAGATGGCGCTTAAAGCGTAAATAAACTTTTTCATTTCAATAATGGTTTTAAAATTTTAAAAATACGTTTTTTTATTAAAACAAAGCCATTTCAAATGATTTAAAAGTCTTGACTATTTGAATTTGATTAAGTGATGCTAAAAGTACAATACTTGCAATGCAATCAATGATATTAATTATCCTTTCAAACTTAGTAGGTTGAATTTAGTTTAGTATTGTTCTATATTTTCGGCCTTACAGCTCTTTACTTGATTATCATACGCTTACTTCTGCTTAACTTTATTGTATAGTAACAACTTTTCAAATCGTGTAATGGATTATTTAGCGTCCAAAAGTTTTTAACTAAAAATTAATAAACGTTTCTACAGCATACTTTTAAAAAGCCGTAATTTTAACAATTATGAGAAACAAGACTACTAAAGGATTTTACTTCAAGTCGTATGAGGCGCCGTATCAGTCGCCCTTCGACAGGCTCTTTGGTATATTCAAGGAGCTAATTACCCATACCTCAGGTGATTTTGATGAAGCTATTGATTGGTTGCGCGAACTTGATGTAGAGTACAAACTCACGGACGATTCCTACACCATCGATGATTTTATCGAAGACTTAAAGAAAAAAGGTTACCTACGCGAGGAAATCAAAGACGACGGAACTCCAGGCTTAGGAATTACCGCCAAAACTGAAAGAGCCATTCGCCAGCAAGCCTTAGATACTATTTTCGGAAACTTAAAACGAGCAGGAAACGGAAATCACAAAACCAAACACAGCGGTAATGGTGATGAGCATACGGGTGAGTTTCGCGAATTTCATTTTGGTGATGGCCTCGAGCGCATTTCGTTAACTGAGAGTTTACGCAATGCCCAAATCAACAATGGTGTGGCCGATTTTATGCTCACCGAAAATGATTTGATTGTTGAAGATACACAATTCAAAGCCCAAATGAGTACGGTTTTGATGATTGATATTAGCCATAGTATGATATTGTACGGCGAAGATCGCATCACTCCAGCCAAAAAAGTTGCCATGGCTTTGGCCGAATTAATCACCACGCGTTACCCAAAGGACACACTTGATATTTTGGTATTTGGCAACGATGCCTGGACAATTGCTATTCGCGATTTACCGTACCTGAAAGTCGGTCCGTATCACACCAACACCGTAGCTGGTTTGAAGTTAGCCATGGATATTTTACGTCGAAAAAGAAATACCAACAAACAAATTTTCATGATTACCGATGGAAAACCAAGTTGCGTGCGTGAAAAAGACGGATCGTATTACATGAATAGCAACGGTCTCGACGAATACATCGTTGATAAATGTTACAATCAGGCACAACAGGCTCGAAAATTGCACATTCCGATTACGACTTTCATGATTGCCAACGATCCGTATTTGCAAAAATTCGTTAACAAATTCACGGAGTCTAACCAAGGGAAAGCCTTTTACACCGGATTAAAAGGTTTAGGTGAAATGATTTTTGAAGATTATGAAACCAATCGTAAAAAAAGAATAAAATAGAGTAGGGCGTTACCCGCCGCGGCGGGTCGGGCTGTGCGCTATATCTTTTGTTTCGCTATCGCTACACAAAAGGATGCCGCTGCCATCCCTAACGCACTCTCGAATACCATAAAAATATTATACAAATTCAAAATAGAGCTCAATGAACCACATAAAAACACTTGGCGAATTAAAACAAGCCGGATACCAAATTAAAAGTATCAAAGACGAATTGCGTAACAATTTACGCGACAAAATAAAATCAGGAAAACCAACTTTCGAAGGCGTTCACGGTTTCGAAAACACCGTAATTCCAGAATTAGAACGCGCTATATTATCTCGCCATAACATCAATTTATTGGGTTTACGCGGGCAGGCTAAAACCAGATTGGCACGCAAAATGATTGAATTGCTAGATGAGTATATTCCGTATGTGGCTGGCTCCGAAATCAACGATGATCCATTAGCGCCCATTTCACGTTTTGCAAAAGACTTAATTGCCTCACAAGGCGATGCCACTCCAATTGCATGGTTGCACCGTAGTGAACGTTTTTTTGAAAAATTAGCCACGCCAGATGTAACCGTTGCCGACTTAATTGGCGATGTAGATCCTATCAAAGCTGCCAATTTAAAACTTTCTTACGCTGATGACCGTGTCATCCATTTCGGAATGATACCGCGTGCTAACCGTTGTATTTTTGTCATCAATGAGTTACCAGATTTACAAGCCCGAATTCAAGTTGCTTTGTTCAATATTCTACAAGAAGGCGATATTCAAATTCGTGGTTTTAAACTGCGCATGCCGCTCGATATGCAATTTATCTTCACGGCAAACCCTGAGGATTACACCAATCGTGGTAGTATTGTCACGCCTTTAAAAGACAGAATTGGTTCTCAAATATTAACGCACTATCCTGAATCGATAAAAATTGCACGCACCATTACAGAGCAAGAAGCTAAGTTAGATGTGAATCAAAGCGATTTGGTTTACGTACCATCGTTAGCGCGTGATTTGTTGGAGCAAATTAGTTTTGAAGCCAGAGAAAGCGAATATATAGATAACAAAAGTGGTGTAAGTGCCAGAATGAGCATTACAGCTTTCGAAAATTTACTGAGTACTGCGGAACGTCGTGCCTTGCGAGCAGGAGACGACAAAACGACCTTGCGACTGTCTGACTTTATGGGAATTATTCCAGCCATCACTGGAAAGGTAGAATTGGTTTACGAAGGAGAACAAGAAGGAGCTGCGGCCGTAGCACAACATTTACTAAATGATGCTATTCATACTTTTTTCCCAGCTTTTTTTCCTAAAATCGAAAAGTTAGAAAAACAAGATCAAAAAACGCCATATACTAATGTTATTGAATGGTTTTTTGCCGAAAGTGGTTTTGAGTTACTCGACGATTGCAGCAATGCAGAATACGAAAGAATTTTGAGTAACATTGCGCCATTGGATGCTTTGATTCAAAAATACCAACCGCAGTTAGAAAAGCAAGATCAAAATTTCATGAAAGAATTTATCTTGTGGGGATTAGTAGAGTATAAAAAACTGAGTAAAGACCGCTTTGCAGAAGGCTATCAGTTCAAAGATATTTACGGAAGTTTTATCAGTAAACTATAATTTCAAAAGGGTTTAGCTTCGGTTAAACCCTTTTTTTTGATTCTTATTTTGAAAATTTATTCAAAAAGAACTTGCATGTGTAGCGTTTTAAAAAATGTATTTTTGCAGTTCAAAATAAAATAAGATGTTGTTTTTACTTTTAAGTGTTGTTTGCAGTGTTACCGTTGGCGCTATCTTTAAACTGTCACGTCGTTATGAGGCAAATCCGAAACAAATTGTAGCTTTTAATTATGCTACTGCTATACTACTTTGTTATTTCTTTTTTGAACCTAATTTCACAGATGAAACGGTCGTTTTTCCTTGGCAACTGTATTTGCCTTTAGGTATTTTATTACCTACTATTTTTTTGGTTTTAGCAAAATCAATTCAACAAGTAGGAATTGTAAAAACCGATGCAGCTCAGCGCTTGTCCTTGTTTATTCCCATACTTGCGGCTTGGCTACTTTTTGGTGAGAGCTTTTCTGTTTTAAAAGTTAGTGCATTAATTATTGCTTTTCCGGCGTTGCTTTGTATTTTAAATAAGCCCACTCAAGATAAAAATTCGCAATGGATTTATCCTGCGATCGTATTGGTAGGTTTTGGTGTTATTGATATTTTGTTCAAGCAAGTGGCACTGCATACTACTTTGCCATATACCACATCTCTATTTGTAGTTTTCGCGATTTCACTAACAATTATGGTTGGGGTGTTATTGTATCAAATAGCTATTCAAAAGCAAAAACTTGTTTTTAAAAACGTTCTTTTTGGTATTGCTGTCGGATTTTTTAATTTCGGGAATATTTTGTTTTATTTGAAAGCACATCAAGCATTTGTCCAAAATCCCTCAACTGTTTTCGCTGGAATGAACATGGGAGTTATTGTTCTTGGTAGTTTAGTTGGGGTACTAGCTTTTAAAGAAAAGTTATCCAAGCTTAATTATGCAGGTATTGCTGCTGCACTTGTTGCAATAGTATTAATTGTTTTATCTCAGTAAGTTTTTGAATCCTTATTGCTATTGCTGAGCTAGTTTTTTAAACGGAAACTTTTCTTTTTATGATTGGTTAGATTGCAATGCTTCGCCAAACCATTTTGGCATCTGTTTTTCCAAAATACAGCCTGAAAAAAAAATATATTGAATTGTCACCTAATTTATTTTGACTTTGGCTTCTTACACCAAAAACACTTTGGCGGAGTTGATTATTACTTATATCGCAACTTGAGATATTTAACAACAATTCCTTTTAGGTCGGTGAGTCATTGTTTTTTTGTTTAAGCGTTCCATCAAAGTAAAAACACGTTCCAATTTATTCCATTCCAAAGTATAAAGGGATTGAGTGCCGCTAAATTTTCTACAAATTAAATTTTCTTGCAATAAATCATTCAAATGTTTCGATACAGTTGATTGTGATAAAGGCAATTCAGCAACTATTTCTTTGCAGGTTCTATCTTTATATTTTGATAATATTCTAATAATTTGGATTCTAGCAGGATGTGAAAAGCATTTGGCTATTTGTGCAATTTCAATTTCGATAGTTTGAAAGGACTCGGTTTCATTCATAATTGATCGTATTTTAAAGATTAATTATAGGCATTGCTAATTAATAGTTTTTTAGGCTTTGATGGTTTAGTACATGTAAAATAAAGCCTTTTAAAGTGGCATTAATCGAATAAGTACGATTAAATAAAAAAACTAAAAGCGAATTGTTATCGTATCTTTAGGAAAGCTAAATATACATCTTTAAATGAAAAAACTACTTACCTTCTTGTTTCTATTTTGCTCTTTTGTTTTTTATGCTCAAGAAACCACAGGAATTTTAAAAGGAAATATTACTGATTCACAAGGAAATTTTTTACCAGCGGTGGCCGTTACGGTGCTGCAAAAAAGTACTGGAATTCAATACTATACACTATCACAAGCAGATGGATATTACGAGTTCAATCAGTTGCCGCCAGCAGCTGATTATCAGGTTAAAATTGTACTCGATGGCTACGAAGCGTTAATTATAGAATCGGTTCAGATTTTATTGGGAAAAGCAACTCAAAAAGATTTGCAATTGATGGCAAATGCGCAACAACTTCAAGAGGTTGCTGTTATTTCAAATTCTACTTCAAAGAAAAACAATGAAAAACGGTTAAAAATTGAGGTGATAACTAGTCTGCCCAGCGCAAATAGGAGTATTCAAGATGCTACACGATTATTGCCAGAGGCTAATTTAAATTCTTTTGGAGGTGCTAATTATCGCTTCAATAATTTGTCTATTGATGGTAGTGCAACGAATGATGTTCTTGGTTTTCAGGAACCGGCTAGCGGTGCTGCGGGATCAACTGCATCAGGAACTCCGGGTGGTTTAGCAGGCACACAACCAATTGGATTTGGTGCCATCAGTGCTTTGTCTGTAAAAACAGCTCCTTTTGATGTGACTTTTGGTAATTTTACCGGTGCCAGTATTAATGCAGTTACCAAAAGTGGATCCAATAATATTGAAGGTTCGGTGTATACATTTGTAAAAAATAGAAATTTAATTGGTTCACATGCCAATGGGATTCGACAAGAAAATGCCGTTTTTACTGATTATACCTACGGTGTAAGTTTGGGAGGTAAACTAATCAAAAACAAATTGTTTTACTTCTTTAATGCCGAAGTTGGTGACCGAAATGAAACAGTGCTCAATGCGCCTGGCAGCGCCACATCAAATATTGATCCGGAGACCGTTGCTCAAATTTCCGACCGACTAAAAACAAAATACAATTACGATCCCGGAACAGCACTTGATGCGCAAATTAAACGAAAAAACACCAAACTCTTTCTGCGTTTGGATTATAATATTTCAGATAATCACAAGCTCACACTTCGCAATAATTTTGTTACCGGTTTTGCAGATAATCTTGAATGGACACCCACAGTTTACAATTTTACCAATCAAGGTTACCGTCATAACTCTACCACAAATAGTATTGTAGCAGAATTAAAAAGTAAATTTTCAAATGCTTTGTCTAATAAATTGACCGTTTCATTATCTACTGTAAATGATGATAGGACCTATTCCGGTCGCGTATTCCCACATATTGAAATTATTGACAATACTGCCAATACAATTTTTGCGGGAACGTATCGCGAAGCTTCTGTTTATGGATTAACTTTAAACACCATTCAATTAACCGATAATGTAACCTATTATGTGAAAAATCATAAATTCACAGCAGGTGCGTCAACAGAAATCAATGCTATTGAATATCGTTTTTTAACAGCCTTTAACGGAAGATGGCAATACAATTCTGTTGCTAATTTTTTAAATGATCAACCAAATCGAATTCGTGGTGTGTATAATATCGAGAACAACGATTTTGAGTTGAATAAAAGAACGCCTTCTGCTGATTATTCGGTGCTTTTATCAAGCGCTTATGTGCAAGATGAAATCAGACTTTCAAAAAAGTTTTCGATTCTTGCTGGATTTCGATTGGACTGGCAAAACACACCAACACCTTTTCCAGTTTCAGATGATATCAAAAATACACCTGAATTTGCTGGTTATCAAAACAAGATTAATAGTAGACCAATAATCAATCCTCGCTTTAATTTTAATTATACTATTGATTCGGTAGGAAAGTACAATTTAAAAGGAGGAACAGGACTTTTTACAGGGCGAATGCCATTTGTTTGGTACGCCTATGAATACTATATCTCGGGAACCAAATATTTTAATATCGATTACCGACCAACGGGAAGCTTGGATTTAAATGAAGATTTGAGTCAATTAGCACCCTTACAAAGCAGAAGATTGACTGAGGTGAATTTGGTAGATAACAATTTTAATTTACCTCGAGATTGGAAATCGAATGTATCTCTTGACGTAGCTTTAAAAAATAATTTTGCTTTAAATATTGAGGCTACCTACACCAAAACTTTAGACGGTTTATTGTTTCAATCCATCAACAGAAAAGAAGATCAAAAAAGTAATTTTGCAGGGGCAGATAATCGTCCGTATTACAACACATCTGCAGAAAGCATAAAGATCAATCCGAACTTTACGAATGTATTTTTGTTAACCAACACTTCGCAAGGCTACCGATACAATCTTACTTTTGGCTTGACCAAAACAGAGGAACGCTACAATGGGTTTTTAGGATATACCTACGGCGTAAGTAAAGATATTTCGAGCACCAACCGTAACTCACATGCGGCTAATTTTGAATGGAATCAGGCTTTAGTTGCAAATGCTCCTGAACTTACAGCATCTAATTTTGATTTGCGTCACAAAATTGTTTCGTATCATTTTTATGATCTTCCAATCAAATCAAGCATGTTAAAATTTGGACTTTTGTACAACGGAAGATCAGGAAGTCCGTTTAGTTTTGTCTACGAAGGAGACGTAAACCGTGATGGATCGGCTAAAAATGATATTCTTTATATTCCTAGAGACCAATCGGAAATTAGATTGCAAAACATAGTAAATAGTAGTAATCAAGTGGTAGTTTCGGCTGCAGAACAATGGTTACAATTGGATGCGTATATTAATCAAAACGACTACTTACGTAAAAATCGTGGTAGTTATGCCAGTCGCAATGCTGCACGCACGCCGTGGAATCATCAGGTTGATTTAAAAGTTATTTTTGAAACAAAACTCTTTAAAAACAAACTCGAATTTGGATTGGATGTTTTTAATGTTGCGAATTTAATTTCTAAAAATTGGGGAACTCAAGTATACGTTCCTAATATCAATAATTCGGGTTATGCCTTACTTGATTTTGTGCGTATTGAAAACCAACAGCCTGTTTTTCAATTTAAAAACCCACAAGGTAAGCCGTGGTTGGTTGATAATTTGAATTCAAGATGGCAAGGACAATTGAGTGCGACTTATCATTTTATGTAATTTAAAGCTTTAAATGGTAATTGCCAATGCGCTCTTTGAATTTTGGATCAACTTGAGCTTGATCGGCAAACGTGTACCAATTGGCAACTGTCGATTGAATTTGGTCTATAATACTAGTTGCTTTTTTGATATTCATTGATTTAGCAACTAGTAAAAGATCGTCTCTCTGAAAATCTTTTCGTTTGCCGTTAATGCTCAAATTGTGTTGGCTCACCCATTCGCTGTCTGGGCGGTACGCAAAACAAACATCGTACGCGGGAGCAAGTTCCCAACTACCGGCCTGTTGAAGTCGAAAAGCAAAATTTTTAGTATGATCGTCGCAATTTCTAGCAATCACATTAAAAACCATTCTGCGAAATAATTGCTCGGCTTGCGGATAGGGCAGGCGCAACAATCGCATGGTTTGAAAAAGTTGCTCGTAGCTAAAACTGTTTATTTGATTAAAATCGTAATGCTGCATGGCGCACAAGGTCTGAATGTGATGTTTTTGTTGGCCTCCTTCACGATCAAAGCGCTTGGTCATAAAATGCGCTCGGTTATTTTCTTCAAGTAAACGTGATTCCATCATATTAATTCCACAAGCTTTAGCCATATAATAGTATGCTAGTTCAATACGGCCATAGCCTGTGCTTTCGCCAAATTGTACATCGCTCACCGTATCAAGTTTGATTAACCAATGTTCGAAACCACGAGGAGCATTGGTTTGACCTGATTTGACTTGTCCTGTTTTTGAATTGTAGGCAATGATCGCTTTTGGGCGTGCGCCACCTGCCGAAGTTCCTATTTTAAGAATATCGAGCATAGCTTTTTGTTCGTCCTGAGTTAAATTGGTTTCAAATTCGTCCCTCCGGGAAAGCATTTTTTGAGAAATTTGAATCAAACTATCAATTTCTATATCAAAAGCTCTTTTGGTAGGTTGTAATTGTGATGGCTCAAATTCTAAAGCGCCCATACCTCGTGTACCTATAAAACACAAAAGCTCCACAGGATTCATACTGTTTTCAGGACGACCGTTTTGTGCAAGCCAACTATTGATTAATTGATTTCCGTAATCATCGGGCAAAACGTCGGCTAGTAAGCCGGGTAATCCTCTAAAAGTTTTGATTTGTTGTAATTCTGGAAATGAAAAAATACGATTAGTGGCGTTGGTAATTGGCATTTTCAATGGTGCCAAATCGGTTTTAGTAGCAACAAATTTCGGATCGTATTCAAAACTAGCCAAGCCGGTTGCAGGATTCCATGCAATAGCTCCCACGGTGGCTCCCCAAATTTTGACAAAAGCAGTTGTTATCATTACCAAGTAGAATTTGATGAATTATCCGTATTGTTATTTCTAGCGCGTTGTCTTTTTTGTTTTTCTTGCTTGGCAAGTTGCAACGGACTTATTTGTTCTTGAATTGTAAATGAATTCAGGACATATAATAAATTCAAAACACGAAGCACTTGCAAAAGTGTTGGTAGCGTTACTGCTCCGCCTTTTTCTAATAAACTCAATGTCGAGCGGCTGATGTTGGCAGCTTGCGCGATTTCCTCTTGTGTTTTGTTTTGAGACAAGCGATGGTGTTTTACAAATGCTCCGATCGTTTGGGATAAAGTCAAATCACTCATTGCAATCCAATCTATGTATGGTTTATCATTCATAATATGTATTATTTTATATTAATGACTGCTTTGTCATACAAAAATAGTGAAAAAAAGTATTATTTATAATTTATTTGACTGTTAAATAAACATTTTTAAAACAAACCATTCACATTTTTTATGCAATCGAAATAGAATTAAAATAGGGAGTTGAATTTATGGTTTTTGATTTAAAATCGGGAAAAACTAGACACTTCTTAGTTCTATTTTTTGTAAAAATATATTTATGTATTTTGCGTACTTAAATTTTTTAAATTATTATTTTTACAACGTTTGCATCCAAGTAATCCGAGATTTGATGAGTTTTAGAACTGTATTGTTTTTTGAAAATCGGTTGTATGCAATCCCTTGATGATGAGTATCTCACTATACGTTAACAGCATGAAAATTTTACATACCGCCGACTGGCATTTAGGAAAAAAACTAGATCATTTTTCTCGTTTGGAAGAACAACGGCTAGTAATGCATGAAATTTGCGATATCGCTGATCAACAGCAAGCAGATGTTGTAATTGTAGCAGGTGATTTATTTGATACTTTCAATCCGCCTGTTGAAGCGATAGATTTATTGTACAAAACCTTGAAAAGACTCACCAATAATGGCAAAAGACCAGTAATTGCTATTGCAGGAAATCACGATAGTCCAGATCGTATCGATGCTCCAAACCCTTTGGCTAGGGAATGTGGAATTTTATTTGTTGGCAATCCAGAAGTAACTATACCAAAAATAGCTATCGAAAATGGGTTTGAAATTATTCAATCTGCAAGCGGATTTATCTCCATTCAGTTACCACAATATGATTATCCAATCCGAATTATTACAACACCTTACGCCAACGAACAACGTTTGAAAACGTATTTGGGTGCCGAAAATAAAGAAGTGCAATTGAATCAAGTACTGCAAGATTCCTGGGCAACTCTTGCAGACCAATATTGCGATGATAAAGGCGTAAACATACTAACTACGCATTTGTATATGCTCAAGCGTGATGGCGAAATTTTAGAGGAGCCTGATGGCGAAAAGCCTTTACGCATTGGCAATGCTGATATTGTGTACACGGATTGTATTCCGCACCAAATACAGTACACGGCTTTAGGACATTTGCATCGCTTTCAAAATGTAGGCGGCCATTTTAGTCCAGTGGTGTATTCGAGTAGTCCGCTTTCGTATAGTTTTGCGGAAGCAGGACAAGAAAAAAAAGTTGTTCTTATTGAAGCAGAGCCAAATAAAGCGGTAATATTCGAAGGAATTCCATTAAAGTCAGGGCGAATTTTACATCGCAAAAGATTTGAAAATATTGACGATGCTGTTACTTGGTTGCTTGCCAATCCGTACTGTTTGGTTGAGTTGACTTTAGTTAGCAGTACATTTTTAGCTACACAAGACCTTAAGCGTATTCATGAAAGTCATGATGGCATCATTTATATCATTCCGATTGTAAATAAGGAAGATGCTGAAACGCAACAATTGCCAAAAGTTAATTTGGATCAGGATATGCAAGGACTATTCAAAGATTATTTTGTTTCTAAACACAAACAAGAACCCAACGAGGAACTGCTGAATTTGTTTCAAGAAATCATCGGAAGTCAAGCTAAAAACGATTAAATATTCTTCATTATGTTACCATTAAAATTAAGTATTAGCGGTTTGTATTCGTACCAAAAAAAACAAACTATTGATTTTACAGCATTGACTGATGCAGGTTTATTCGGAATTTTTGGCGCAGTGGGTTCTGGAAAATCTTCTATACTCGAAGCCATTGGTTTTGTGTTGTATGGCGAAACGGAGCGCTTGAATAGCAGAGACAAACGTTCGTACAACATGTTAAATCTAAAATCAGATAAAGCAAATATTGAATTTGAATTTTTAAATTTTGAAGAACGAAAATTCAAGTTTGTCGCCGATTGGAAACGCAATAAAAAACGCTTTGAAGAAACATCAACTATAGAACGTTTAGCCTACGAATGGATTGGCGAACAATGGATTCCTTTGGCATCAGCAGATGCCACAGCATTGATTGGACTTACCTATGAAAATTTTCGCCGTACGATTATCATTCCACAAGGTAAATTCAAGGAATTTTTAGACTTGAAAGGCAAAGATAGATCCGATATGATGAAAGAAATTTTTCATTTGCAACGCTTTGATTTATCTGCAAAAGTAGCTTCGGCTCAAAGCGTTGTACGAACGCAATTGGATCAGTTAAAAGGGGTGTTATCTGGCTTTGAGACGATATCGAAAATTGCTATTACAGATTTAGAGAACGAAGTTGCACAGGCTTCCACAATATTACAGGCCACCAAAACGGAATTAGAGGTAATTACAAACGAGTTTCAAGCAATGAGTTTATTGAAAACTAATTTTGAGGATTTAGATAAAAAGAAACAAATCTTGCAGGGTTTTCTAACTCAAAAGCCTCAAATGGATTCGCTTCAAAACGATATTGAGACCTTTGAAAAAACCGATAAAGCATTTAGTATTTTGCTTCATACATTATCGAATGCAACGGCAACTTCGTTAAGAAATAAGGAACAATTACTACTCCTTGAAGCCAACAAAAATAGTGCAGAGCAGCGCAAAAAATCAATTCAAACGCTCTTAAATGATTTACAACCGCAGTTTGATCAATTAGAAACTTCAAGAAGTAAAGTATCCGATTTAGAATCTATTGAAAAGATTATGACTTTGCAGTTGGATGTCGATGCTATTCATAAAAGAAGTGAGGTAATCGAAATACAATTTGCAGAAAGTGAAAAGAAAGAACGCGAAACTAAGTTGGAGACAGAAAAAATAATTGCAACATTAGACAATTTAAAGGCAAGTAAATTAAATAGCGTTACAATTGGAGAGGTGGGGAATTGGTTTACCAAACAAGAATTTTTAATAACGCAACTAAACGCAAAAATAGATCGCATTAAGATCATTCGCGAGTATCTATTGAAGCAAAAAAGCATGTATTCTGAATTAGGTTTGCCTGAAACTGATTGGAAAGTTGTTTTAGATAAAAGGCGAGAAGCAATTTCAATGGAAAGTAAAAATCTTTTAGAAACCAAAACTAAACTTATGGTGTCTAAAGAATTAGCGCAATTTGCCCACAATTTACATGAAGGTGAAAATTGTCCTTTGTGTGGCTCACTTGAGCACCCACAAGTGATGCAGCCTGAGGATGTTTCAGAGCAATTCGAACGTGTAGAAGCTTCAATTTTAAAAGCAGCAAACAGCGATAAAGAAATTACAATTCTCGAAAACAAAGCATTAAAAATTGAAAGAGATACCGCTCATGCCAATGAGCAATTGCAGCTGACCCTTTCGGAAAAAGAAGTTTTAGAAAGAGATATAAAAGAACATTTCTCTAATTTTATTTGGACAAATTTTAGTGCAACAGATGAGGCCAGTTTCTTGGTCAAAAAGCAGGAGCAACAACAGATTGAAAAATCAATTTTAGAAACCGAAAGGAAAGAAAAAGAGATTCGTACACAGATGCAGCAAATTGCGGAACAGTTAAAAATTCAGTTGCAGGAGAAAAGTAATCTTGCTGCTGAAAAAGCTGCCAAATTAGGGGCGATTAGCAATGAATTATCGCAATTGAAAGTACTCAATTTTGCAGATTATGCACATACAGCAATTACAACTATTCAGGATGAAAAAGTAAAATTAGAAGCACAAAACAATCAAATAGCAGCGGATTATCAAGAAAATCATGAAGCGGTTGTTGCATTAGAAAAAGAATTGGCAGGCCTTGAAGCTAGTTTAAGGCTGATTACTGAACAACAGACTGCAAACGAAAAGGTGTTATTTGCAACTCAAAAAGAACTCGCGGTACTCCTTAAAATACATCAATTTGATTCGGTTGAAAGTGTGCAACTAATTTTGTCAAAAACCTGGGATCTCGAAGTAGAAAAGGCGAGAACGACACAGTTTTCAGTGTCTTTACAAGTAGCTGCAACTGCGGTGACCGAAGCGGAACAGCTTGTGATGAATCAACATTTTGATGCTACCGTTTTTGAGGCTAAAGCAAACAAAATTAAAATTCAAAAATCGGAATTTGATCTCCAACTAGGAAATTTGGCGACTTTGCAAGACAAGCTGCAGCGCCACAAAGAAGCCTTGATAGAAAAAGAAGCTTTATTGACGGAGTTTGAAGTTTTGAATGCCCGCGCAGCCAATTTGGTTACACTAGCAAATATGTTTAGTGCTAGTGGTTTTGTAAATTATGTTTCAAGTATATATTTACAAAACCTATCTGATGTGGCAAACGTTCGTTTTCATCGCATGACTAAGAATCAATTGAGTTTAACCATTAATAGCAATAATGAATTTGAAGTTATTGATTACTTAAATAACGGTGCTTCAAGAAGTGTGAAAACACTTTCCGGAGGTCAAAGTTTTCAAGCCTCCTTATGTTTGGCTCTGGCATTGGCTGAAAGTGTGCAAACTTTGAATAAAAATGATAAAAATTTCTTTTTCATCGATGAAGGTTTTGGTACCCAAGATCCAGAAAGTGTTGCCATTGTTTTTGAAACCTTACAATCGCTTTACAAAGAAAATAGGGTTGTTGGTATCATATCGCACGTAACGGAGCTACAAGAACGCATACCGCGCTCTATCAATGTAATTAAAGATGAGGAAACGGGTAGTATTGTACGTCAGAATTGGAGTTGATACCTATTAGAGTAAAAATAGAAAATTTTTTAAAAAAGTTAATACTTTAGGTGAAACTGATTATTTTTCTACACCAGTTTTTCTAACTTTTTTGCATGATCTGCAATTATTGAACATGATTTCACATGACCTCAAATCTTGAAAATACTAGAATGCCACGCAAACAAAAAACCCTAACTCACTTCTTAAAAGTTGTTAGGGTTTTAATTCTGCGGAGAAAGAGGGATTCGAACCCCCGGACCTGTTACAGTCAACAGTTTTCAAGA
>CAZMHK010000063.1:0-16748 GCA_964566045.1 uncultured Flavobacterium sp. | reverse complement strand
CTTATATAACACTATATTTATAGAATTATATAATTCTAGTTTTATAGAAAATATCAAAAGTACTAATCAAAATTGACAAAAGTTATTTCCATAAAATTCTTTTGAGCTTTTAAAAAGAGCTCAAGAATTTTATAGAATAACTTAGATGACTAAATAAAAGAAATGACAACAATTTTCACCAATTTTAATCAACCCAAACAAATCAGCATAGCCTGCATTTAACAATAATATACTATTTTTACCCAACTTAATAAAACTAGCAAATTACAATGCCAACATTAAACTGGATAGGAAAAGAAAAAGTAATCAACCATCATCAAGATGTACCCTACAAAATACTAGAACCCAAATACGGTTTTACTGATGGTGTAGAACAGTCCGAACCCAACAACAGCGGTAATAAGATCATTCACGGTGACAACCTTGAAGCTTTAAAAAGCTTATTACCAGAATACGAAGGCAAAATAAAGTGCATCTACATTGACCCACCATATAACACGGGTAATGAGAGTTGGGTTTATAACGACAATGTAAACCATCCAAAAATAAAGAAATGGTTGGGAGAAGTAGTAGGCAAAGATGGAGAAGATTTAACACGTCATGATAAATGGTTGTGCATGATGTACCCAAGACTAAAACTCTTACATAAACTTTTAGCAAAAGACGGTGCTATTTTTATCAGTATTGATGATAATGAGCATTCACATTTGAAGTTATTATGCGATGAAATTTTTGGCTCAGGAAATTTTATTAATAATATCATTTGGCAGAAAAAGTATAGCCCTCAAAATGACGCAAAATTCTTTTCAGATATGCACGATTTTGTTATGTGTTATGCGAAAAATAAAAATAACAATGATGAAATTGGTTGGAAAAGAAACCTATTACCAAGGTCAGCAGAAGCAAACAATAGATATAAAAATTTAGATAATGACTTAAGAGGAGCCTGGAAATCAAGTGATTTCTCTGTAAAAACATATTCAAAAGATTACGACTATCCAGTTATAACACCATCAGGCAGAATTGTAAATCCTCCTCAAGGTAGATGTTGGAGAACCTCAAAAGTTAATTTTCAAAAGCTATTAGATGAAAACCGTATTTGGTTTGGTGAAAAAGGTGATAATGTTCCTTCTATAAAAAGATTTCTCACGGAGGTTCAGGATGGTAGCGTACCAGTAACATTATGGCTTCGTGATGAAGTTGGAGATAATCAAGAAGCAAGACAAGTTTTAAAGAATATATTTTCAGATGCTGAATTTCCTTTTGATACACCAAAACCTCCAAGATTAATAGAAAAGATAATAAAAATTACAGCTAATAACAATGATATTATTTTAGACAGTTTTGCAGGCTCAGGAACAACAGCTCATGCCGTTTTAAACTTAAATAAACAAGACGGAGGAAACAGAAAATTCATTTTGATAGAAATGGAAGATTATGCCAATACCATTACTGCCGAAAGAGTAAAAAGAGTGATTAAAGGTTATGGCGAAGATAAAAAAGCAATTGAAGGTACAGGCGGTGATTTTGATTATTATGAGTTAGGCGAACCTTTGTTTCTTGAAGAAGATGTTTTGAATGAATCTGTAGGGATAGAAAACATCTTGAAATACATCTGGTATTCTGAAACGAGAACTCCATTTACCACTATTCCAGACCTTGCAGAAGCAAACTACAGAATAGGCTCAAAAGACCAAACCGATTATTATTTTTACTATTTAAATGACGGACAAACTACAGTTGATTATGACTTCATGGCTAAAATAAAACACAAAGCCAGCCAATACATTATTTATGCTGACAACTGTTTACTTGAAAGGGATTTTATGCTGAAACATCATATTATTTTCAAGAAAATACCACGAGATATAACTAGATTTTAGACTATAGCATTTGAATTATGGAAGAAGGATTAAGTAAATTTATATTATATACCGCACCAAGCGGAGCGGTTCGAGTAGATGTTTTTTTAGAGGGCGAAACAGTTTGGCTTACTCAAAAGGCTATGGGTGAATTGTTTGGAGTAGTGAAATCTACGATTAGCGAGCATCTAACCAACATCTTTAAAGAACAAGAATTAGACCAAAATGCAACTGTTCGGAATTTCCGAACAGTTCAAAAAGAAGGCGAACGACTAGTAAATAGAGATTTAGAGTATTATAATTTAGATGCCATTATCTCTGTTGGTTATAGAGTTAATTCTACCAAAGCCACACAATTTAGAATTTGGGCAACTCAAACATTAAAAGAGTATGTAGTAAAAGGATTTGTTCTTGATGACGAAAGATTGAAACAAGGGCAAACACTCTTTGGAAAAGACTATTTTAGAGAGTTACTACAAAGAGTTCGTTCCATCCGTGCTAGTGAGAGAAGAATATACCAACAAGTAACTGATATATTTGCAGAGTGTTCGATTGATTATGACAAAAATGCAGAAATAACAAAAGGCTTTTATGCGATGGTTCAAAATAAATTCCATTTTGCTATAACAGGCAAAACAGCAGCTGAATTAATATCCAAAGCAGCAGACAGCAAAAAGGAAAATATGGGATTAACTTCATGGAAAAATGCTCCTGCTGGACGAATACTAAAGTCAGATGTTATTGTTGCTAAGAATTATTTACAAGAAAAAGAAATCAAGCAATTAGAGCGCACAGTAACTGGTTATTTTGACTACATTGAAGGGTTAATCGAGAGAGAGAATACTTTTACAATGCAAGGGTTAGCTAGTAGTGTTAACAAATTCCTTACTTTCAACGATTACAAAGTATTGGAAGGAAAAGGAAAAATAAAGAAGATTACCGCTGATAAAAAAGCTATCAAAGAATACGAAACATTTAATAAAACCCAAAAAATAATTTCTGACTTCGACAAAGTGGTAAAGGGGTTGAAAAAAGGGAATAAATAAAACAATTGTATAAAAGCAAAAAACGCAGAGCATCTAGGCTTGCGTTTCTCGATTTCCTTCATCCAAATGGCATGACGAACTTTGATACAAAAATATGAATTTTATGCTAATACAAAATAAATGGAGTTAAAATCCTATCAACAACAAGTAATAAACGATTTAGATTTATTTTTAGAATACCTACAAAAACACCCTACTCCTGCCCTTGCTTTCAAAAATTATTGGGAAGACAAAGTAGGTGCTTATGAATTAAAACTAGACGGTACTTACAGTGGTATGAGTCCCTACAAGGACAACATTCTCCAAACACCTCACGTAGCGATAAAAGTTCCTACAGCTGGAGGAAAAACTTTTATTGCCTGCAATGCAATCCATTCTATTTTCAGTACTTATGATAGTAGTCGTCCAAAAGCGGTTGTTTGGTTAGTTCCCTGGAGTAATTTATTGCAACAAACGGCTAGTAATTTATCTGACCCAACTCACCCTTATCGTCAAAAATTAAATACGCTTTTCAACCATAGTGTTGAAGTATATGAAAAGGAAGCTCTTTTACAAGGAGCAAACTTTAATCCTACTTCAGTATCAGAACAACTGAATATTTTTGTTTTCAATTTTAGTAGTTTACGAATCAATTCAAAGAAAAAAGATGATCGTAAAATATACCAACAAAACGGAGCTTTGGAAGCTTTTAGAGATATCGTTGTAGAACAAGATTTAGTTTTACCAGACACAGACGAAAGTGCTTTAATAAATATAATTCGAAGCTTAAACCCATTGGTAATTGTTGATGAAAGTCACAATGCCGAAAGTGATTTAAGTGTAGAAATGCTACAAAACTTAAATCCATCCTTTGTATTGGATTTAACAGCTACTCCAAAAAAGAACAGCAATATTGTAAGCTATGTGAACGCTATTGAGCTAAAAAAGGAACACATGGTAAAGCTTCCTGTTATTGTTTACAACCATAGCCGTAAAGAAGAAGTAATCAATAGTGCCTTACATTTACAAAGACAATTAGAGCATTTAGCAATTCAAGAAAGTTTAGATGGAGGCAAGAAAATAAGACCTATTATTTTATTTCAAGCGCAATCTAATATCAAAGGGAGTGATAATACTACTTATCAAAAGATCAAAGAAAAATTAATCGAGTTAAAAATTCCCGAAGAACAAATCAAAATCAAAGTAAGTGGTTTAGATGAATTGAAAGGAATTGATTTAATGGACGAAAATTGTCCTGTGCGATATATCATAACTGTAAACGCATTAAAAGAAGGTTGGGACTGTCCATTTGCATATATTCTAGCATCATTGGCCGATAAATCATCAGCTGTTGAAGTAGAACAAATTTTAGGTAGAGTTCTAAGACAGCCTTATGTACTTAAACATAAAGAACCATTATTAAATTTATCTTTTGTTCTTACTGCTTCCGCTAAATTCAATGAAACATTAGACAATATTGTAAAAGGTTTACAAGATGCTGGCTTTAGTAATAAAGACTACTATGCTGAAGAAATTATCCCCGAAGAAATTCCTGTCACAGATAAAGAGGCTCTAAACAGAGAACTATTTGGGGGTACTGAAGAAGTAACAACCCACTTCGATGATGCAGATATTACAAATATCAATGTAGATGCCATTAGCTTTGATCCTACGGCAAATGAAGTAGCACCTATTGCCAATACAGCTATTTCTCAAATTACTCAAAAAGCAATTGAGGAAGGAAAAGCCTTTGAAAATAGACTAACTGAAGATGCTGGAGACAGCACCGAATATCTTTTAAGAGAAATGGGAAAAGAACCTAAACGATACAAAATTGTAGAACATTTTCATCAAGTAGCAGAAGATATTGCATTACCCCAATTTTATAAAAAGCTTGAAGAAAACATATTAAATCAAGAATTAGTTTTTGAAGAATTAAGTCAAGGCGAAGTTTTCCTAAATAGAGACCAGTTACTAAGCACTTTCAAACTTTCTACTAAAAACACTGAAATAGATTTTAATAGTGTTAGTGCAGATATAGTAAAAGTAGATTATGATGAAAAGCGAAAAGATGCCGTAATCTCTAAATTTAGCGTTCAAGCCAAAAAAATTCTTGTTGATACCATCGTTGCCAAACCAAAAGAGAAGCAAGTCAAAGACATTACCAGTATCATGGTAAACAAAATTGGCAACATGACCCCAATAGCGGAACAAGAAATCAAAAAATATATTGAACGTATTTTTAGTGATTTTTCAACCGAAGAAATCATTGATGCTGTAAACAATGAATACAATTACATTTATAAAATAAAAGCTAAAATTCTAGAATTAGCAAACCAACACGCTAAAGAAGAATTCAAAAAATTATTAGACACCAATAAAATTATTGTTAAACCAAGTTTTAAATTTAAAGATTCATTAGTTCATACTAAAGAGGGAGCTATGATTAACAAATCTCTTTATGAGCGTGAAGGCATTATGAATAATTTTGAACAAAGTCTGATAATGGATGTAGCATCATTGGATAATGTTCTTTTTTGGCATAGAAATTCCGACAACAAGGACAAAGGATTTTATCTAAACGGATTTAACAACAACCATTATCCTGATTTTATACTGTACACTCAAAAAGGAAACATTGTATTAGTTGAAACTAAAGGAGATTTTCTTGACAATGACGATAGTAAAGCCAAAAATATTTTAGGTAAAAAATGGGCTGAAAAATCAGGCGACAACTATAAATACTTTATGGTCTTTGAAAGTAAAAATGTAGATGGATGTTATACAGCTAAGAATTTTTTGAATATTATTAGTGCTTTGTAATAATTTCAAAAAACAAATTACAAAAAAATATAGTTGCCCTTAACCGAAGTAAAAGAAAGATAGCAAAGAAAAAGTAGTTGTAAAACATTAAAATTCAACATTCATTCAAAATTGATTAGTTTCTTTGTAATATGAAAATTTTAATAATAGAAGATGAAATCGAAATTGCAACAAGTGTCATAAACTACTTGAGCAGTAACGATTTTGTATGTGAATCAGCAACTACCTTAAAAGCTGCTATCGAGAAGATAGCATTATATTCGTACGATTGTATTCTTTTAGATTTAATGTTGACAGATGGTGATGGATTTAAAGTTTTAAAAGTATTAAAAAAGCAAAACAAAACAGATGGGGTCATTATAATTTCTGCCAAAGACACTCTAGAAACTAAGATTGAAGGACTAACACTTGGTGCAGATGACTATTTAACAAAACCATTTCATTTATCAGAATTATTGGTTAGAATTCAAGCATTGGTTAGACGAAAACAATTCAACGGAAACAATGTGATTTCTTTTAATGAAATAGAAATAGACACAATAAGTAAGTCGGTCAAAATCAAAGGCAACAAAATCGACTTTACCAAAAAGGAAATGGATCTATTACTGTTTTTGATTGGTAATAAAAATAAAGTCTTGTCCAAAAGTGCCATTGCAGAGCATTTATCGGGTGATATGGCAGATATGTTAGATAACCATGATTTTGTATATGCACATATAAAAAACATGAAAAAAAAGCTTAAAGAAATGGGCGTGGCCGATTACCTAAAATCAGTATATGGAACAGGATATAAATGGGAAGATGAATAAAAAACTACTTCAAAAAACACTTAATTATTATTTCATCTATGCTATAATAATACTGATCACAGTTGGTCCTGCATTCTATATTGTTTCCAATATATTATATGAAGATGATGCCAATGAGGATTTGTATGCCATAAAAAAGCAGTTTGATAACTTCACTAAAGAAGACTTAACAATAAAGGACATAACTCTTTGGAACAAGTTCAATCGAAATGTTACTATCGAAAAATTCAATGGCAATCAAAAGGATAGCATATTTGACCGCAGCTATTATGATGCACTTAATAAAGACAATGAACCATTTAGAGTTCTCAATTCACCAATAAAAATTGAAGACAAATGGCTTACTTTTTCCGCTAAAATAAATATGGTCGAAAAAGAAAATCTAATTGGAAGTACTGTATTTCTTTTCATTTCACTGTTAATACTTTTAATCATAGGCTTTTTCATTATCACCAAAATAATTTCAAAAAAATTATGGCAACCATTTTATGCAGCTTTAGACAAAATGGAACAATTTGAAATTGACAAATCCACTTCTGGTAAATTAATTGAAAGCACAACCGAAGAGTTCAACCGATTAAATAATGCCATCGATAGCTTAATCCATAAAAACAGCAGTATCTATCAAAGTCAAAGAGAGTTTATAGAAAATGCAGCACACGAATTACAAACACCAATTGCGATTTTCAAAGGAAAATTAGAAAACATATTACAACGAAAAGACTTAAATGCAGAACAATTTAAATTGATTGACGATTTAAACAACACTACTACAAGACTGGTCAAGCTGAATAAAAATTTGTTAGTACTATCAAAAATTGATAGCAATTCATACTATGAGATTGAAAAAATAAATCTCTACGAAATCATCAATAATCAACTAACCTTTTTTAGTGAACAAGCACTTTCAAAAAAAATAAGTATTACTAACGAACTAGAGGAAAATGTTGTAGTCAGTTCAAATCATTTCCTTGCAGAAATGCTAATCAGTAACTTATTTTTAAACACTATAAATCACAATGTTCTCAATGGTCAAATTATCGTTAAACTTACTAATGACAGTATAACATTCTCAAACACAGGAACACTTTTACCATTACAGACTGAAAAAATGTTTGAGCGTTTTTCAAAATCCAATCCATCCTCTCAAGGAAATGGTTTGGGATTATCCATCATTAAAAAAATTATTGATACAAACCATTGGTCTATTAACTACTATTTTATAGATGGAATGCATAAATTCGAAATAGTTTTTTAAAATTCAATATTTCTTCAAATTCCATTCACACCTTTGTTGAAAAAATAAAAGGGAAAAGTATGATGCGAATTAAAAACATTCTTTTAGTAACAATGCTACTATTATTGGTAGCAAATTTAAGGGCACAAAATAAGTCAGTAACAGTTTCGGGTATCACAAAAGACAAGACAACGAAACTTGCATTACCATTTGTAAATGTTTCTTTGAAAACTTCAAATGACAATAAGTTAATTACCGGAACAATAACAAATGAGGAAGGTCGATTTTCATTGACCAATATCAAATCTGGAAACTATATTTTAGAATTCTCATTTATTGGTTACAAAACCAAGACTCAATCAGTTTATGTTGGTTCACTTTCCGAATTTTTAGATCAAGGAACTATCGAACTGGAAGAAGACGCTACAACCTTACAAGAAGTGGTAGTGGTTTCTAAAACAAATACTGTCAGCGAGAAAATGGATAAAAAAACGTTTTCAATGGCTGACAATATTAGTCAAAGTGGCGGCTCTGTTTTACAATCCATGCAAAACTTACTTGGTGTTACTGTCCAAGACGGAAAAGTACAAATTAGAGGCAATGATAAAGTGACCGTATTGATTGACGGTAAGCAAACTGCTTTAACTGGCTTCGGAAATCAATCGGGTTTAGATAATATTCCTGCTTCAGCAATAGATAAAATCGAAATCATTAATAATCCATCAGCCAAATACGATGCCAATGGTAATGCTGGAATTATAAATATCATCTACAAAAAAAATAAAAAAGAAGGCTTCAATGGCAAAGTGGGTTTTACGTCGGGTTTAGGTGCTTTGTGGGAACGAAAAGAAAATTTGCCTACAATAAGACCACAATATTCACTAACACCAAAAATCAATCCTACGCTATCACTCAATTATCGAAAAAATAAAATTAATGCGTTTTTTCAAGGCGATTATCTATACACAGAAACCCTAAATAAGAATGAATTTGTAACACGAACGTACAATGACGGCACAAAAATTAACCAACAATTAAAAAGAAACCGAAACACCCATTTTTCAACAATTAAATCGGGAATTGATTGGAATATTGATGATTACAATATGCTAACCGTTTCGGGTTTATTTGGTTCAGAAAAAATTATTGATAACGGCGATCAACCTTTTTTTAATGCAGACTATTCCGAACGATTACGACTTTGGCAATTTTTAGAGGATGAATTAAAAACAACAGTGATGGGAACTGCTGCCTATCAACATAAATTCAAGCAAGCCGGACATTTGTTAAATGTAGGCTTCAATTATACTTTTCATAGAGAAGATGAAAAATATTTCTTCGATAACATTTTGCCAAGTTCTTCGAGTAAAGATTCCTTCAAATTATTATCAGATGAAAGTGTAGTAGATCTAAATATCGATTACATAAAGCCTTTAAAATACGGACGAATTGAAACAGGGTTCAAATTTCGTAACCGAATTATTCCAACCAATATGCAATTCTTTCCAGGAACTAATTCGCCTTTGGATGCAAGTGCAGGTGGTAAAGCAACCTATGAAGAAATTATTCCAGCAGTTTATGGCAACTACATTTATGAAAACAATAAAATCGAAGCTGAAGTTGGATTACGCCTAGAATACTTAGATTTAGAATACGAGGTAAATCCAAACCATCCAACCTATAGAACTGATGGATATTCGTATTTCGAACCATTTCCTAATTTCCGTTTTGCTTATAAAATCAATGATGACAACAAAATATCATTATTTTACAATCGCAGAATTGACCGACCAAACGAAGTAGATATTCGAATATTTCCAAAGTATGACGATGCAGAAATTATTAAAGTTGGTAATCCTGGACTAAGACCGCAATTCACCAATTTAGTGGAATTAGGTTTCAAAAGAAATTTGAAAAAAGGCTATTTATATTCCGCTATCTACCATCGATTTGCCAATGCTACAATAACAAGAATAGCTTCTACAGTTCCTAGTAGTAATCTGATTTATGCCATTTTTCAAAACGTAAATAAAAGTTCAAATACAGGTGTTGAAATGGTCATTTCACAAGATATTGTAAAATGGTATTCTTCCAATATTAATCTTAATGCCTATTATAATCAAATCGGTGCGTTTACAGTTCAAAATTTATATCCACAGCCAAATACTTTTTCGGCAGCAAAACAAGATGTTTTCTCTGGAAATATAAAGTGGAACAACACATTGCACTTAGCTAAAAAAGTGGATGCACAAGTAACCGCTATTTATTTAGCACCAGATATTATTCCGCAAGGCAAAATTAAATCTAGATTTTCTATTGATTTAGGATTGAAAAAATCAGTTCAAAATGGTAAAGGAGAATTTTTTATAAATGCTACTGACCTATTAAATACTTTGGTAATTAAAAAAGAAATTCAAGGACAAGATTTTAGTTACACTAGTAACGATTATTACGAAACACAAGTTATTAGATTAGGTTACAATTATAAATTCTAAAAAACATTTTTTACAAAGTAACCTACTAATTCAAAATTTCTACAAAATTGGTTTTCACCTTTGACTATAATTTAAAAAATAGTCCTAATGACAAAATCAATATTAATATCAAAATCAACAAAGATTAATTAAAATTTTCATGTTTTGAGCATTCATACTTTGGTGTGGGTGCTCATTTGCTTTAACCAAACTTAACCAATACATTATGTTCAAAAAAATCAATATTTCTAATCGCTACAGCTTGCTTTTAGCATTCATATCATGGTTTCTAACATTCTCATTCATTTTACGAATAATCTTTATCATTTGGCAATATGATGAAGTTTCATTCAATCTATTTACAATCCTTGGTACATTGCTTACAGGACTATTTTATGACATTGGTGCAATAAGTTTTATTGCCATTCCTTCAGCATTGTATTACTTTGTTTTTCCCAATAAATGGATTGGCTCATGGCTAGATAAAGCCTTGGTTTGGTTTTTTACCTCACTTACCATTTTCATATTAGTTTTTACCTTTTTTGCAGAAATTACGTTTTGGGACGAATTCAAAACGAGGTTTAACTTTATTGCTGTTGATTATTTAATTTATACGCATGAAGTAATATCAAACATCCAAGAGTCATATCCTTTACCAGTACTAATTTTTGGGGTTTTAGCCATAACTGCAATGATACTTTTTGTTTTCTACAAACTTAAAATTATTAAAAGCACCTTCCATTGCAAAGCAACTGTAAAAGACAGATCAATTATGCTAGCAACTACAATCGTGATTGCATTGTTTTTTAGTTTTTTCATCACAAATAATCAAGCAGAATGGTCTAAAAACAGGTACAATGCTGAAATATCAAAATCGGGAATCTATTCATTTTTTGCAGCCTTTAGAAACAATCAAATGGTCTACAATGAGTTCTATACTTCTGTAAATAACAAAACTGCTTTTGATATAATCAGAAATAAACTTAGTGATACAAATAGTAAATACCAGTCGGAAGGATTTTCGATTCATAGAACAATAATAACCAGCACTAACCAAAAACCAAGTAAGAAAAATGTAATTTTCATTTTGGTTGAAAGTTTAAGCGGCAGTTTTATGAAAGAGTTTGGTAATAAAGAAAACATAACACCATTTTTAGATAGTTTAGCACAAAAAAGCATCTTCTTTGAGAACTTGTACGCTACAGGCACAAGAACAGTTCGAGGCATGGAAGCAATGACACTTTGTATTCCGCCAACGCCGGGACAAAGTATAGTGAAACGTCCAGAAAATCAAAACCTATTCACCGTTTCAAATGTTTTCAAAAGCAAAGGCTATGATTCTAATTTCTTTTACGGTGGTGATGGTTATTTCGATAATATGAATGCCTATTTTGGCGGAAACGGATTTACAATTTATGATCGTGGACGTGGAAGTGTATTAAGTGATAAAATTAAAACAATTAGAAATAACATTAATGATGATGAAGTAACTTTTGAAAATGCATGGGGAATTTGCGATGATGATATTTACTCTAAAATGATTAAAGTAGCTGACGAACATTACAAAAACAATAAACCATTTTTCAATTTTGTGATGACAACATCCAACCACCGTCCTTACACTTATCCTGATAATGCTATAGATATTCCATCTGGAACTGGTCGTGAAGGAGCAGTAAAATATACTGATTATGCAATAAAGAAAATGTTTCAAAAAGCAAAGAATAAACCTTGGTTTAAAAATACTGTTTTCATAATTATTGCAGACCATTGTGCGAGTAGTGCAGGTAAAGATGAAATTGATGTAGCAAATTATCACATTCCGGCGTTCATAGTAAATTTTCCCGAAGAACTAAATCAAAAAGTTACTAAACAATGTTCTCAAATAGATTTATTCCCAACTTTTTTCTCAATTATGAATTGGAGTTATGAAAGCAATTTCTTTGGTAAAAATGTATTTAATCCATCCTTTGAAGAACGCGCATTAGTGGGAACATACAGAAAATTAGTATTGATGAAAAAAGAAAAAGTAATGATTTTGTCCGACCAAAAAAAGCAAGCATTTTATACTTGGAATAAAACAGACAATAGTTTGAAACCATTACCAATGAATAAACCATTTCTTAACGAAACAATTTCTTGGTACCAAACGGCTGATTATTTATTTACCAACAAATTGCTTAGATAATGCGGTATATTCATTTTATAATAAACCCAATTTCAGGGAAAGGAAAACATAATATTAACAAAACAGAACTAGAAAAATATTTTCCAAAAGAAAGCTTTAAAATTGAAGTTGATTATTCTAATTATAAAAAACACGCAATAACACTCACTAAAAAAGCAATCGAAAATAATCCAAATTGCATTGTAGCTTGTGGTGGCGATGGTACTATTAATGAAGTAGCTTCTTGTTTAATCAACACCAAAATAAAATTAGGAATTATTCCGGTTGGTTCTGGAAATGGTTTAGCCTCTAATTTAAGTATCCCAAAATCATTAGATAAAGCAACAGAAATAATACGCAAGGATAACACTAAATTCATTGATGTTGGTAAAGTAAACGAACAGTATTTTTTTAGCAACGTAGGAGTTGGTATTGATGCACTGATTATAAAAAAATATGAGAGTTACACTAAGCGAACTTTGATGTCTTATATTCGGGCGTCAATAGCCTCAAGCATTCAATTTAAACCGATGCAAACGATAATTTCTTTTAATAATCAAATTATAAATACAAAGGCTTTCATGCTTTTTATTTCCAATTCAAATGAAATGGGTTATGGAATGAGTCTTACACCAAAAGCGAGTTTAAATGATGGTCAGTTAGATCTAGTTGTAGTTTCTAAGCTAAATTTTATTGACAAACTAATTTTAGGTAGATGTGTAGTCTCAAATAAAATAGAAAAATTCAAAAAAGCGCAACACACATTAATCGAAAATATCAACATAGAAATACCTGAAAAAATTTTCTTAGACACTCAAATTGATGGAGAATTTCATAATTTAAAGACTAATAAAATAGAAGTTACGATAATAAAAAGAGGGTTGGAAATAATAGTTTAAAATTTAATTTCAATATGAATAATTTAATGAAAATAGCCTGCGTTTTTGTTTTTTTAACGAATATCATTAATGCTCAAAAAATTGATACAGATAGTATTAAAACTCCAATGACCAACCAGCAATTAAGTTTAAACTACAAAAAAGTAATTATTCCATCTCTTTTAATTGCTTATGGAATAGTTGGTATTGAAAGTGATCAGTTAAAACTCTTTAACACACAAATAAAAGAAGAGGTAAATGAAAATATTGACCGCAAAATTACCATGGATGATTTTACACAATATCTTCCAGCAACTTCAGTTTACAGTTTAAACGCATTTGGTGTAAAAGGAAAGCATAATTTTAAAGATAGAACTATTATATTAGGTACTTCCTACATAATTATGTCAGCTTCTGTATTAAGTTTAAAATCAATTACAAAAGTAGAACGCCCAGACGGTTCCGCTTTCAACTCTTTCCCATCAGGACATACAGCTACAGCATTTGCAGGAGCAGAATTCCTTTGGCAAGAATACAAAGATGTTTCAATTTTGTACGGTATATCGGGATATATTATAGCAACAGGAACCGGAGCTTTTAGAATTTATAACGACAGGCATTGGTTAACTGATGTTGTTGCTGGTGCGGGAATTGGAATTTTAAGTACAAAAATTGCTTATTGGATCAATCCATGGATACAGGAAAAGATTTTCAAATCTAAAGAAAAAAATAGTATGTCAGCTATTGCACCTTTTTACAACGGCAAACAATTGGGTATAGGCTTTATCAGGTCTTTTTAACCTTAATTTTTTGTTGGCAAAATCATGAATACCTATTAAAAAGATTTTAATTAAACTGTTCGTCTTTTATGAAGTTAGACAGCTTGTTGGCAGATATTGATTTGGTATTATTTTGATTAAGTTATTCTAGAGGATAAGATTTAAGTCCTTGTTCAATAATGGTGGCTAATAAATTGTATATCCGACAAACAAAGAGCCTTATAACCACATGTTCATTTTGATGACTTAGGACTTCCACCAAAATCTAAGAATTAAGAAAAGATATGGTATAAACTCTCTCGTTTATTTCTAAAACAGCCCAATAGTAAAATACACACAGCGAGCTATCGATAGGCTTCTGGAATAATTGACCTTTTTATAAGTCATACAAGTACTACATTTTAAGAGGAATATTTAGCCAAGAAATCTATTAAGACTTATTAACTAAATCAAATCAGTATAATCGGAAGAAATTTATTTTTTAATTGATTGTTTTTCCCAATTTTTAGAAGCCTTTAAAATAGATCACAGTAGGTTTCCCGAATAAGTTGAAAACAAAGAATTTTTTTTAAAAATATCGAAGAAAGATTAAATGATCTCTAATTAATGTTCCAAGTGACATTGTAGCGTTTAAAAGTTTTTACAGAGAAATACAGGTGTAATCATCGACAACTGTTTTGGAATTAAAGTGGATGTATTAGTAACCATCAAAGTTTATGGTTTATCTCCTAGGTATATTCCTCATTGGACTGAAATATATTCAGGTAATCTAACAGATACATCAAATAAGATGATGGATATAATTCGCTAAAGAGCAAAGACAAATTTACATCTTTTTAGTGAAATAAGTAGAACCATTAGAAGAGGTCAGGAGCTAGGAATTACGCCTGAATTAGAAAGTAAAACGTTCACTTATAACGATTTCTCACATTGTTAATCCATTTAAATCAATTTTTATAAAATGAATATTAAATAAAACAAAAAGAACATATAAATAAAGTTGATAAACCTTGAGAAAAATTTAGCCACCCTTTTAGCCACCCCAAAAAAGCAAAAAGCCTCTCAATCAATCGATTAAGAGGCTTTTAAGTACCCGGAGCCGGAGTCGAACCGGCACGGTTTCCCACAGGTGTTTGAGACCAGCGCGTCTACCAATTCCGCCATCCGGGCTTAGCAGACCGAAACGACAACAGCCGTTTCACGCAATAAAGAGACATTTGATGGTAGTCAAGTGCCTTTATCTTTAACACGGTGCAAATGTAAAAAATATATTTAATAGTCCAACAAAAAATACTTAATTTTTTCCTTTCAGAGTTGAATAAATTTCCTAAATTTGCACCTCGGTAAAAACACAACACACAACTAACTACAACTGAGGTAAATACATAAAAAGAAGCCAAAATACAGTTTGGATTTTTTGAAACAATTTTAACTTCGGGATAAAACAACAAACTAAATGTCACACCTAGAACCAGAAGCTAAAATATTTGCTTGTTCGCAAAGTGTTTATCTTGCTGAGAAAATAGCAAAAGAATACGGAATTCCTTTGGGGAAAATCACCATGTCAAAATACAGCGACGGTGAATTTCAACCTTCGTACGAAGAGTCAATTAGAGGATTGCGCGTATTCATTGTTTGCTCTACTTTTCCAACAGCAGATAATTTAATGGAATTGTTATTAATGATTGATGCTGCAAAAAGAGCTTCAGCCAGACACATAACTGCTGTAATTCCTTATTTTGGATGGGCAAGACAAGATAGAAAAGACAAGCCTAGAGTTCCGATTGGAGCTAAGTTGGTAGCTAATTTATTAGATGCTGCGGGCGCAACAAGAGTAATGACCATGGATTTGCACGCTGATCAAATTCAAGGATTTTTTGAAAAACCAGTAGATCACCTTTTTGCATCTACTATCTTTTTACCATACGTAAAAAGCTTAGGACTTGACAATTTAACAATTGCTTCGCCTGATATGGGTGGTTCAAAAAGAGCTTATGCCTATTCTAAATTTTTAGAATCGGATGTAGTAATTTGCTACAAACAGCGAAAAGCTGCCAACGTGATTGACACGATGGAACTAATCGGAGAAGTTAAAGGTCGCAACGTCATTCTTGTGGATGATATGATTGATACCGGAGGCACTTTGGCGAAAGCCGCCGATTTAATGATTGAAAAAGGAGCTTTGAGCGTACGTGCTATTTGTACACACGCCATTTTATCTGGTGATGCTTACGAGAAAATTGAAAACTCTAAGTTGAGCGAATTAATAGTTACCGATTCTATTCCGTTAAAGAAAGAGTCAAACAAAATAAGAGTGTTGAGCTGTGCTCCACTTTTTGCCGAAGTAATGCACATGGTACACCACAACAATTCGATTAGCGGAAAGTTTATCATGTAATTATTAGTCCTTAGTGATTAGTCCCTAGTAATTAGTTCTTAGTTAAGTAGCGAAGACAAAGCTATAAACTCGGAACTAACAACTTAAGGCTTAAAAAAGAGTTTAATTAATAACTATATAAATATTTAAAATGAAATCGATTACAATTAAAGGATCAGAAAGAGAAAGCGTGGGCAAAGTAGCTACTAAAGCCTTACGTAATGCTGGATTGGTTCCTTGCGTATTATACGGAGGAAGTCAAGCAGTTCATTTCTCAGCAGAAGTAATGGCATTCAAAAACTTGGTTTACACTCCAA
>CAZMHK010000062.1:0-17021 GCA_964566045.1 uncultured Flavobacterium sp. | reverse complement strand
TTTCCTCATCGTAAGCAAGCAATGAAACTTTAGATCTAAACCAACGGTCCGCATTTTCAAAGGGATGAATTTCAGCGTAATTAGCAACCTTAATTGTTGTAATTTTAAACTCTTCACTGATGTATGCCGACATTTCTTCGTTTATTCTGCTCTCAGCTTCGGTATACGACAAAGCATCAACTAAATAAGGTTCATTTGCCATTTTTTGAACACCACTTTCATCTGTTTTTCTATATTTTACTTTGCATTCGTACCAAATTGTGCTCATCTTTTTCTCTACTTTTTTTAAGGTCGTCAAAGATAAATTTTCGAATTAATAAAAAAGCAGAACCCAAAAATAGATATTCACAAATTAATAAAAACTCGCTAAACCGCTATGCTAAAACAATGCAAAAGAACCAAGATGAGCAACCATTGAGCGCCGACAATAATATTTTCTTGAACTATATTTAAAATGTTAATTAAATGTTAAATTAAAAATTAAACGACTGTTTAAATTAAACGCTTGTTTAATTTTGCAAGAACAAAATCTATCCATTTGAGTACAAGTTTCAACGATAAGCAAATTCAAATACTCGAAGTAGCCGAAATTCTATTTGCAGAGAAAGGATTTGACGGCACCTCAATACGAAATATTGCCAAAATGGCCCAGATAAACATTGCCATGGTATCTTATTATTTTGGGTCTAAGGAACGCCTCTTAGAAGCACTTTTGGTTTATCGCACGGCTGACCTACGATCCCAACTCGACAATCTTTTACTTGAAGATTTACAACCCCTAGAAAAAATAAACAAACTAATTGAATTGTACCTCAACCGAATCAATTCTAACAAAGGTATTTACCGCATCTTGCACTTTGAATTTTCATCAAAAAAGAGAGATGAAAACTTAAAAGTATTTACCGAATTGCGTAAAGGAAATTTAAAGACATTGGAACGCATTATCGAGGACGGACAACAAAAAGGTATTTTCAGAAAAGATATTAGTGTCCCGCTCATTACTCCCACTATTTTAGGCACTTTTTTTCATTTCCATATGAACAAATCTTTCTTTCAAAATTTATTGCAATTGCATACCGAGGATTTATACAATAATTACATCAAAACGAATTTGACCCAGCACATTCAACAAACAATAAAAGCACTTCTTATCTATGAAAGTTAGTCAAATCATGCTCTGTGGAATGTTCTTTATCGGACTATCCGCTGCAAAGGCGCAACAAAAAACAAGTTTAAGTCTTACTGAAGCTATCAACACTGCTTGGAGCAAAAGTAACGAAGTGTCATTGGCAAACGCCAAAGTACAATCAAAAAAACACGAGCTTCAAGGTGCAAAAAACAACAAATATCCTGATTTAAAAGCATCAGGACAGTACCAACGCTTAACGAATGCTTCAGTTAATTTTAGATTAAATCAAGATGGTGCCACGGAAGCCCCACTTGTTAATCAGTTATTAATTGGACAATTGACTGCTAGTGTTCCTGTTTTTGCTGGTTTCAAAATACAAAATGCTATAAAAGCACAAGACCATTTGTACCAATCAGAGGTTGCAAGTGCCAAACAAACCAGAGAAGAAATTGCTTTACAAGTCATTGAATATTATGCTAGCTTGTACAAGGCTCAAAAAACCATTGAACTTTTAACAGAAAATCACAAAACCGCCAAACAGAGGGTTAAAGATTTTATTGAGCTTGAAAAAAACGGAATTATTCCCCGGAACGACTTGCTCAAGGCCAAACTACAAGTGTCTAAAGTTCAATTGTCTCTTGACGAAGCTAATACGAACTTGAATACGGTTAATTTTTATCTGACAACACTCTTAAAATTAAAACCAGAAACTCAGTTAGAAATTCGGGAAGCCGATTTTGTTAATTTCGAAATGACTAACGTACCAAGCAACGACATTCCTGCATTTGAAAATAGACAAGATTTGCAGTCACTTCGCTACAAAGCAAAAGCAAGCGAAGCAAATATCAAAATTGCTAAAAGTGCTTATTATCCAACAATAGCGCTTGTAGCCGGATATGCAACTATTGATTTAAGCAACGTTATCGCAGTACAAAATGCTATGAATTTTGGAATTGGGATTTCATACGACCTCAGCTCTTTGGTTAAAAATGCAACAATGGTTAGACTAGCTGAAAGTCGTTTGACCGAAGTTCAATACAACGAAGCTTTACTTGTAGATTTTATTAAAGTGCAAGTTCAAAAGGCAATTGAAGATTACCAACTGTCGTTGAAACAAAGTTTAGTTTACAATGAAGCTCAAGAACAAGCTGCAGAAAACTATCGCATTGTAAAAGACAAATACGATAATGGATTGGCAGATACTAATCATTTATTAGAAGCTGATGTAGAACAACTAAATGCTACAATAAATAAAGCGCTGGCACGAGCGAATTCAATCCAAAAATATTACGAGTTACTATCGGTAACAGGACAATTAAATAACACATTCACCTTAGCTCAAAAATAATTATACTACCATGGAAAAGAAAAATACAAATAAAAAATTCATTATCATCCTAGTAGCTTTGGTAGTTTTAGGTGGAACTTACGGTACATACAAATACATGCACTCCTTAGCACATGAGGAAACTGATGATGCTCAGATAGAAAAAAACATGAACCCAATCATTCCAAGGGTTTCTGGCTACGTTGATAAAGTGTATATCAAAGACAATGATTTTGTAAAAAAAGGCGACACGCTTTTTACCATAGATAAAAGAGATTATTTACTTAAAATTGACGAAGCTACCGCCGCATTAATTGGCGCCGAAGGGAATCTTGAAGTCTCAAAAGCTGACATTGGTAGTGCTTTGGCTAGTATCTCGGTTTCTGATGCCAACGTACTTTCTGCAGGTGGCAATATTGAGTCGGCTAAAATTCGTTTAGACCGAGTAACAAGCGATTTTAATCGATATGAAAATCTTTATAAAAGTCATTCTATTACCAAGCAACAGTATGAACAAGCGCTTGCTGCCAAATTAGAAGCTGAAAATCAAATAAAAATTCTGAAACAGCAAGAACGAGCTACTGCTTTTCAAAAATCAGTAATCATTGCAAAATCAAAAGTTTCAAGTAAGCAAACCGAAGTAGCTGCTGCCAATATTAAAAAAGCACAAGCACAATTGGAGGCTGCCAAACTTAATTTGTCTTACACAGCAGTAACTGCTGCAATTGATGGCCAAGTATCTAAAATTGACATTCAACCAGGGCAATTGGTACAACCAGGACAGTCGTTATTTTACATCATAAACAATAAAGAAGCTTGGGTAATTGCTAACTTTAAAGAAACGCAATTAAACAAAATGGTTATTGGCCAAAAAGTAAGCGTTAAGGTCGATGCCTATCCGGGTTACTTATTTCAAGGAACCATTACTTCATTCTCACCTGCAACAGGATCTCGATTTTCATTACTTCCACCAGATAACGCTACAGGAAATTTTGTAAAAACAATACAACGTTTGCCCGTAAAAATTAGTTTAGACGCATCAAATGATCCTGAAAAGATAAAATTACTTCGACCGGGAATGAATGTGGATGTAGACGTACATTTAAAGTAAAAGCAAATTTATCAGTAAAAATACTTTGAACTTAAGCAATCTGGATTTCCAATTATAAACAAAATGGTGCAAACAGGAGAAGACGACTTAGTAGAATACGGCTTTAGAAGGGTAATTATTACCATTACAGCTGTACTTTGCGCAATGCTTGAAATTGTAGACACTACAATTGTAAATGTGGCACTCAACAACATGCGTGGAAGTTTAGGTGCCTCCTTAACTGATGTGGCTTGGGTTATCACAGCCTATGCCATTGCTAACGTTATCGTAATCCCGATGACAAGTTGGTTGTCACAACAATTTGGACGTCGCAACTATTTTGCTGTTTCTATTGTCATTTTTACAGCAGCTTCCTTCCTTTGCGGAAATGCTACGAATATTTGGGAACTAGTAACTTTTCGTTTCATCCAAGGATTAGGTGGCGGAGCATTACTAGTTACAGCACAAACTATAATTACCGAAAGTTATCCGGTTGCTAAACGCGGAATGGCGCAAGCCATCTATGGCATGGGCGTAATTGTAGGACCTACATTAGGACCACCCTTGGGAGGTTATATTGTTGATCATTTTTCATGGCCGTACATTTTTTACATCAATATTCCAATCGGAATCATAGCTACTTTACTTACCTTATCATTTGTAAAAAGTCCAAAATACGGTACAAAACTTAAAGCCAGCCAAGTAGATTGGTGGGGAATTGTTTTGTTATCAGCTTTTATTGGATCCTTGCAATACGTTTTGGAACACGGACAGCAGGACGATTGGTTTAATAACTTAACCATAGTAACATTAACTGTTGTTACTGTTTTTGGTTTCATTTTATTTATTTGGAGAGAGCTTACTTATGAGCATCCAATAGTAAACCTGCGTGTTTTAAAAGACACCAATTTACGAGTTGGAACAATAATGTGTTTTATCCTCGGTTTTGGGTTGTATGGTTCTACCTTTATTATTCCGATCTACACCCAATCGGTTTTGGGTTGGAGTGCATTAGACGCTGGTTTACTTCTTATTCCTAGTTCAATAACTACCGGAATCATGATGCCTTTTATTGGAAAAATGATACAACGCGGAATTCCGCAAGCCTACATGGTTGCTGCTGGATTTTTTCTGTTTTTCTTATTTACTTTTTGGATGCAGCAAGTGATAACTCCTGACAGTTCCGAAGCGCACTTGTACTGGCCTTTAATTTTGAGAGGAGTTGGATTAGGATTGCTTTTTGTACCAATTACGACTTTATCATTATCTACATTAAAAGGAAAAAGTATTGGCGAGGGAGCTGCTTTTACAGGAATGATGCGCCAGCTAGGTGGGTCGTTTGGAATTGCAATTATTACTACTTTTTTGGCAAGATTCAATCAAGAACACCGTGTAAACTTAGTATCACACCTCAATAAATCATCGTTTGAAGTACAGCAAACGGTAAAAGAATTACAAATGGGATTCATGTCTAAAGGTTTTTCTGCCAATGAATCGCTAGCAAAAGCTTACAAAGCATTAGAATTCAAAGTAATGCTTCAAAGCAGCGTACTTTCTTACATGGATGTCTTTTTATATCTAGGTGGACTATTTTTACTTTGCATCCCTTTTATTCTGTTGATTAAAAAAGGAAAAAACAAAATAAATCCTGCTGATGCATTGCACTAGCAGGATCTTTTACTTTTTATTTGCTTTTTATTATCGGGTAAAAATCAGGTTATTTCCTTTAGACAAGTTGGCATCAAATTGATAGCCATCATAATTAAATCCTTTTAAGTCTTCCAACGTTTCGGCATTAGTATCAATGATGTAACGCACCATCATACCTCTTGCTTTTTTGGCAAAAAAACTAATGATTTTTAGTTTACCATTTTTGTAGTCTTTAAACTCAGGTGTAATTACCGGAACTTTTAGCGCTTTTACATCTACTACCGAAAAATATTCTGTGCTTGCCAAATTAACAAAAAGTTCGTCATCAGCTAACTCATTATTTAAGGCTTTGGTAATGATGGGTTTCCAAAACTCATATAAATTTTTACTTTCTCCAACCGCCATTTTCGTTCCCATTTCTAAACGATAAGCCTGTATCAAATCTAAAGGTTTAAGCAAACCATACAAACCCGACAATATGCGTAAACGATCTTGTAATAAATCAATTTTTTCGGGCGCAAGTTCGTAGGCATTCAACCCTGCATAAACATCACCGTCAAAAATATAAACCGCAGGACGTGCATTTTCAGTATTAAAAGGAGTTTTCCATTGTTGGTTGCGCTGCCAATTCAAATCTGCTAATTTTTCAGAAATACTCATCAAACTAGACAAACCTGTTGGATTAATTTGTTTTAAAACTTGCTGCACTTTTTTTGATTCTTTCAGAAACAAAGCTTCAGAAAATTGAGTGGTTGGCAAAGCTTTTTCGAATTCTAATGATTTGGCTGGAGAGATGACAATTTTCATATGCTAGTAAGTACTACTGTTTTATAATTTGACTCAAAAGTAATGATTGCAAAATAAAATCCAAGGCTTAAGATATCGATTTGTCGAATACCGTTATAGAAATTGAAAATTACCATTTCTTTACCTTATTTTTGAAAATCAAACATAACATTTATGGATTCGCTTATCATTGAAAACGCCACCCTAGCTCATCTCGAACAATTACAAAAATTGAGTATTACTACTTTTACCGAGACTTTTGCAAAAGTAAATACAGCCGAAAATTTGCAAAAATACTTGGATAAAAGTTTTAATAAAGAGCAACTCACTGCAGAACTAAACTATAAAAACTCACATTTTTTTATTGCCTTTTTAAATGAAATTCCAGTAGGTTACGCCAAAATAAATGTGAACACAGCACAAACAGAGCAACATAATTTAGCAGCAATGGAATTGCATCGAATTTACGTACTACAAGAATTTCACGGCAAAAAAGTAGCTCAAAAATTATTTGAAAAAGTATTACAAATTGCACAAGAAAAAGAGGTTCCGCAATTGTGGTTAGGTGTTTGGGAAGAAAATAAACGGGCCTTACAATTTTATAAAAACAATGGTTTTACAGTTTTCGATCAACATGATTTTTGGATGGGAGATGACAAACAAACTGATTTACTTTTACAACGTACACCCTAAAAAAATTAAAAATCAATATTATTACACCTATTTCAGATAGGGACAAAACACATATTTACGCTATTTTTGTAGTGAGCAAGACATCTAAAAAATGAAACAAGATATTATAATAGTTGGCGCAGGTTTGGCCGGATTAGCTGCGGCTGTGCACTTACACCGTCAAGGACGAAAAATACTTTTATTGGAAGCTTCAGACCGACCGGGCGGACGATTAAAAACAGACTTACACGAAGGATTTTTATTAGACAGAGGTTTTCAAGTGCTACTAACTGCCTACCCAGAATCAAAAGCTTTACTGGATTACAAAGCTTTACGATTAAAAAAAATGTTACCCGGCGCAACCGTACTTTATGAAAAAGGACAATTCGAAATAGCTGACCCAATGCGACGCCCTTCTGCTGCATGGGCAACTCTCATTGCTCCAGTTGGTACCATAAAAGATAAATTAAATACCCTTTGGCTAAAGAATCGCTTGCAGAAATTAACTATTGACCAAATATTTAGTCAACCTGAGAATACAACTGCTGCACAATTAAAAGAATATGGCTTTAGCGAAAAAATGATTGAACGTTTTTACCGTCCATTTTTGTCAGGTATTTTTTTAGAAAACCAGTTAACTACTTCACGACGCATGTTCGATTTTGTAATGAAAATGTTTTCAGATGGCGATGTTGCCGTACCAGAATTAGGAATGGAGGAAATCCCAAAACAATTGGTTGCCCTATTACCACAAGACAGTATTCGATGCAACACAGAAGTTGTAAGTCTAGATCAAAACAAAATTACAACAGCAGATGGCAGTGTGTATGAAGCCAATCAAATTCTTCTGGCTACCAATGCCAATCAGTTCTTATCAGGAATCTTTCCTGAAACAAAAACTACTGCACATCAAGTAACTTGTGTGTATTTTGAAACCCATCTGCCACCTACTCAAAAAGCGGTAGTGATTTTAAACGCAGCTCAAAATAAAAAATGGGTGAACAACTTAACGGTTATGAGTGCCGTTTCGGCTGCTTATGCTCCAAAAGGTAAAGCGCTAATATCAGTTTCGTACAACGGAATTCCAGATATCGATTATACAACACTAGCTGAAAATATGAAAGAAGAGCTATCTCATTGGTATGGAGCCAATGCGGCATCTTGGAAAATGCTAAAAGCTTACCGAATTAGCTATGCTTTACCAACGCAAGAAAATGTATCAAATAATAAAGATTTGGAGACTTTCAAAATTTCAGATTCGTTATTTATTTGTGGAGATCATCTTTTAAACGGTTCCATAAATGCAGCGCTACAATCTGGCCGATTAGCAGCTGAGGCAATGCATCGATAAATAGAAAACCATCAAAACAATTGTTACTTACGGCTGTCTTGATGGTTTTACTTTAATTTTTGCTTCGTTATCCGAGAACTTGATTAAACGGATCGTCAAGAATATTTACAATTCTACTAGTGAAACTTTTTTAAGGAATACCAAAACTGAGGTGTAAATTATGTAACTTTGCGCCAGTTTACCATTTTTTTACTGCTAGTACTGCAAAAAATTAAGTTTCGAGTCTAAAAAAACAAAAAATGCTTTCAATAGCGTGCGAGCAATTTCTTTGGTAAAACTACTTGACACTATTACCATCACCTATGAGAATATTACCAACACTATTGTTGTTCTTAACTGTAACAGCGGGCTACTCGCAATCCGTAAGTGAGTATTTTGAAAAAATTAGAGACAACGAAGCTGAATTGACCGCTTTTTTCTCTCAAATGCCAAAAGGTGGCGATTTGCACCATCATTTTTCAGGTTCTATTTACGCAGAACCTTTACTGCAGCATGCAATTCAAACAGACTTTTACCTGAATACCGAAAGTATGGACGTACGCAAGGAAAAAGAATCTACGGGAAATTGGAAATTGTTCTCTGAACTAAAGGCTAACGGTACACTAGAGCTGTACAAACAAAAAATCATGCAAAAATGGTCTATCAAAGACTATAATTATGTTGATTATCCGTCTGACAAATTGTTTTTCGAATCGTTCATGAAATTTGAACCAGCCATTAAAGGTAATTTCGGTCAGGGACTATTAGAGTTGAAAAAAAGAGCAATTGCTGAAAATGTGAGCTACATCGAAACACAACTTTCAACCATCCCAAACACCATGAATACGGATGATTTGGTTACTTTTAACGCAAAACTTCGTGAATATGCTGTCGCTAAAAACGAGAAAGAAGTATTGAAAACTTTAGACGTGATGTATAAGAATATCCTCCAAAAAGGAGCTAACAATTACGCTAAAGAATTCAATAATAATTTTGTTGCCAAGTTACATAACGATCTAAAAATTGATGATGCCCAATTTACCATGCGCTATCAAAATTTTGTGTTGCGTTTTATGGAACCTGTTGATTTGTTTAAAAATTTGGTTATCGCATTCATCTCTGCCAATGAAAGTGATTTGATGGCTGGTGTTAACATTGTGTCACCAGAAGACGGCGAAACTTCGATGAAAGATTATTGGTTGCACATGATGATGTTTAAATTTTGTAACTCGAAATACCCAAATGTAAAATATACCATGCACGCTGGTGAGCTTACTTTAGGACTGGTTCAACCAGAAGAACTTACTTGGCATATTGGCGCAGCAGTACATACCGCTGGCGCACATAGAATTGGCCACGGTGTAGACATGCCTTATGAAAAAGATTCATACGAATTGCTACGTCACATGGCACAAAAAAATATTCCTATTGAAATAAACTTAGTGAGTAATGAATTTATTTTGAAGGTCAAAGAAAGTCGTCATCCACTTTCTTTGTACAAAAAATTTGGAGTTCCCATTGTAATTAGCACCGATGATGCTGGGATTTTACGAACTAATATGACAGAACAATATGTGCTATTGGCAAAAAGGTATAAAGATATCACTTACAAAGAAATAAAGCAGTTTGTGTTTAATAGTATGCGCTATAATTTTATCAAAAATGAAACTGTAAAAGAGAAATTAGTAAAAGATTTAGAAGAAAGATTTAAAGTTTTTGAAGCTAAGTTTTAAAAAGCGCAAGCATCAGGAAGTCATTTTAGAACAAAAACTACTTGTTAATTGAGTAACAATAAACTTTGAAAGCAAATGCTTTATTTTTTAACTTCGAAATCATGCTGCATTTTCGCGCTCGCATATGTCGCATTACTTTGAGCGCATTTCCAAATTAAAATACTAGGATTTAAATCAAGATTTTTTACTGTAAAAAATTCTTTCTTAACCTTTTTCTATTTACTCCTCAGTCTTAGGATAAGTAAAGATAAAACTACTTCCTTCGCCAATTTTTGATTCAACAGTAATTGCTCCTCCTTTTTCTTCTATGATTTTTTTTACGATAGATAAACCAATTCCTGTACTTTCTTTAATATCACGAGCCTCAATTGTTTGAAAAACATTAAAAATTTTATCGTAATAAGCTTCATCAATTCCTAATCCATTGTCTTTCACAGTGAATTCGTGAAAACTGGGTAACTCATTGTACAAGCATTCTATTTTTCCATGAGCTTTATCGTTGTATTTCACGGCATTCCCAATCAAGTTTCCAAATACTTGCTGTAACAAGATTTTTTCAGCAGTAATTACAGGAAAATTATCTCCGATAATAACTTCAAAATGAGCATCAGGTACACTACCCTCAACAATTGATTCGACCAAATGCTTCACGTCAACCTCTTCTTTCTCAATTTGAACTCTTCCTACTCTAGAATATTGTAAAACACCATTTATTAAATTTTCCATACGAGAAACCCTGCTACGAAGCATATCAAAATGCTGTTGCACTTTAGGTGGCATTTCCGGCATATCCTCGGCAATAAATTCAGAAAGATTGTAAATGGCTCGCAGCGGTGATTTTAAATCATGAGAAACTACGTGCGCATATTCATCTAATTCTCTGTTTGTTTTTTTCAAACTACCTAGCGCAGTAATCAAATTTTCTTCTGCAATTTTTCGTGCGGTAATGTCTGTACTGATTGAAATATATTGATAAGGAATATTGTTTTCATCAACAAAAGGCACAATCGTTCTATTTTCCCAATAAAACGAACCGTCTTTTGCAATGTTTTTAATTTCGCCTTTCCATGTTTTACCTTCTGAGATAACACTGAGTATTTTTTGTCCAAAATCTTTCAAAAAGAACTCTGCCATATTAGGTTGTTCTTTGCCAAGCAATTCATCTCTAGAATACTGCGAAACGATACAAAAATTATCGTTAACATAGGTAAGCTCCCCTTTTTTGTTGGCGATAGAAACAATTGCAGCTTCGTCAAGTGCAGCTCTAATATCCTTGATTTCCTTGTCTTTTTGTGACAAACTGAGTTCTGCAATGGTAATTTCAGTGATATCTTGTATCATTCCCGTCAGTGCAACCGTTTTTCCATCCTCATCAATAATAGGCTGTCCGAGTGCAAAAATATATTTAATGCGATCTCCTGGTAAAACAATTCGGTAGGTTGTTTCAAATTTTACACCAGTGCTCAAAACATCTGTAATTAATGTCTCTAAAGGCACAAGGTCTTCCGGGTGAATTCGGCTCCTAAAAACAGCAAATAATTCCTCTGCTGGCATTTTTTCCATTTCAAAAATTCGGAAATGCTCCTCAGACCAAAAAATATCGTTGGTGATGTAATTAAAATTCCAAGTACCAATTTTAGCAATTTTTTGCGACTCTTCAAGCAACGTATTAACCTCAAGAAGTCGTTTCGCCACTGCTTTTTCTTTGGTTACATCACGTGCGATACAATATAAATTACCCGTTTCTGGATCGGGTGAAGAGTTCCAACTTAAAGTTTTGTAAGTCCCATCTTTGCATCGATATCTATTTTCAAAACTAAGAGAAAGAGTAAAATTAGAAAGTTTCTCAACTTCTTTTAGGGTAACCGATAGGTCATCAGGATGAACAAAATCAATAAAAGGCTTTCCTTCAATTTCCTCCTTTGAATACCCTAAAACAGTAGTAAAAGATGGATTAACCTTGTAAAACAAACCATTAATATTTGCAATACACACTAAGTCTTTCGAAAGATCGATAAAATTTTGTAATTCTTTTTGAGAAGCTTCATACTCTTGATTTTTTTTTCTGGCATCGAGTAATGAAACCACTTGATTTGCTAAAAGTTGCAAGGCCTTCTTTTGCTCTAAAGTTAAACTCTTCGCAACAGTATCAATAACACAAAGTGAACCCATGACAAGCCCTTTTGATGCTACTAACGGAGCCCCGGCATAAAAACGAATATTAGGATCACCCGTAACCAAAGGATTATCATAAAACAACCAATGCTCTGTAGCATTACTTACCTCAAAAACCTCATCATTAAGAATGGTATATTGACAAAAGGAATCATTCCTAGAGGTCTCTGATGCACCAATTCCTATGTTAGATTTAAACCACTGTCGGTTTTCATCAATAAGACTAACGAGTGCTATCGGCGTACCACAAATAAACGAAGCTAATTCTGTAATGGCGTCAAATTCTTTTTCTGGTAACGAATCTAAAATTCGATAGTCTTTCAATGCTTCAAGACGCTGCTGCTCATTTTCTGGTTTAGGATAAATCTTCATCAATTCGTATTTTTTGATTTAATTTGAATTAGTTTAAATTTTTAATAGAGCAAATAATCAACCTAATTTACAATCAACTAACTAGTGAAAGTACATTGCGTAACCTTAAATTTTATTTGTTTTTGCGTTTAAACCAGAAAATTTGAATGATTGACTTTTTTTCTGATCTTTGGCAAGGAAATAAAATATGCAAACAAATCATCACTAAACTATCATTTTCTATGTGTTTTACCAAAAATACAATATTTTGTAGATTACAAGACAACAAAACCAATTAAATATTTAAAAACACCAAAGACAACTATATTTATCTTTGAGCAACAAACTCTTCTTAATTGATCCAAAGCAATACACCAAAACACCACAATGTAATACCTAAATTTTTATCAAAAGCGCACATTATCAAAATATTTGTAAACTTCGAACCTAGAAATTTAATTCAAAGGTCAACCTGTTTACAAAACTTGTTAAAACAAAAAAATCTGCTCGAAAGCAGATTTTTTTATCGTGTTTAAATTTTTGAAGGATTTAAAATAAGATCAATTCTCTTTATCGCATCAGCATAGTGATACTTTGTTTCTGTATTTACAGCTGCTGCTTTGGCAGTATTTAATGTCGCTTTCAAAGCCACCAACTCACCACGTACCAAAGCACGTACATCTGATTGCGCTACATTATAATATTCTGAAGGACGACCGCCTTTTATTTCCTCTTTCATCAAGAAAGCCATACGCTCAATATAGGCTCTTTGCAAATTTCTTCTGTAAATAGTTACATTACCGCCTGCTGAGGCTTCTTTCCAGATTCCTTTGCGCATATCACTTAATAAATCAAGTGCTTTGTAATTATTGTTTCCTTGAATTTCGGCATCTAATAAACGTCCTAAACGATCAAAACTCATCACATTATTTAAGTGGCGTACCTGTAAACTTCTGAAACGCTCTGTATAACCAGCATAATCAATATTGCGCAAAGTACTTACGTTAACCAACCAAGTTGGCGATGCGAAAGCATTTGCTTGCAACCATTGCATGGCTTCTTGCTGCTGCGCTTTTGACACCACTTCATAAATCATCCCTTTTTGGTTTGGTTTTTTCGTTGCCTCAAAAACACCTCCTACATTAGTCACTACGTGGCCTACATAACGTCCCCAAACATCGAGCATTTCTTTATACAATTCATCCAAATCATCGTAATTATTAGTTTTATCGCTAGTCCACTCGTGTAAATGTGCAGCAACATATTGCAGATTTTTCAGTCCGTAAGTACTTGCTTTCACAGAATTGTTGCCTATATCTTCGGTTTGCGAAGTAGGATCAAAACTACTGCTTTGTTTTCCGAACTTGTAAATAGGATTGTCTGCTTTTTCCATAATCCACTTATCTAAAGTGGGTACTTCAGCTTCTGGCGAAGAAGCATTAGGTATAAAACGGTAACCCCAGTTGGTTGCATAATGATCATAAGGTCCCATTTGACGAATGAATCGAACATTTTTATCACCCGGTTGTGCAATGTAGTTAAAACGAGCATAATCCATCAAACTCGCTGCAATTCCGTTTTTCTGTGTGAATTCACCATTGCGATACGATTCTGTATCATAAGCACAACTCGCTCCCATATTGTGCGGAAATCCCAGCGCGTGTCCTACTTCATGTGCGATTACCATGCGCATCATATCACCCATCTCTTCATCACTCGTTTGCAAAGTTCGCGCAGTTGGATTGGCTGCTCCGGTTTCCAATAAATATCGATTTCTGTACGAACGCAAATGATTGTGGTACCAAATAACATCACTTTCGATAATTTCACCTGTTCTTGGGTCAGATACACTTGGCCCTACTGCATTTCGGGTGGTACTTGCTACATAACGAATTACAGAGTAGCGAATGTCCTCTGGACTAAAATCAGGGTCTTCCTCTTTTGTTGGTGGATCTTTAGCGATAATTGCATTTTTAAATCCAGCTGTTTCAAAAGGCTTTTGCCAATCTTCTATACCTTGCTTGATGTATTTGCGCAATTTTTCTGGAGTTGCAGGGTCAAGATAATACACAATTGGTTTTATTGGTTCTACCAGCTCTCCTTTTGCGTAAGCGACAGGATCTTTTGGCTCCAATCGCCATCTGCGAATATAGGTTTTCACATCCGACTTCAATTCGTTACTTCCATAATCAATTTGATCTATGGTGAACCAACCCACTCGCGGATCAGCCAAACGAGGTTGCATTGGCTTTTCTGGAAGTAAAATCATCGATTGATTCATTTGAATACTAATAGTCTCCGTATCACCTTGTACCGGTGGTTTGGCTGCATTGTAACTAAAGTCCTGAACGACTTCAATATTCATCGGGAAACTTTTCATGGTATTAATGAAACTACGTGATTCATCCAACCCACGTACTTTATAAGTCTCACGCATATCGGCCGATAGTCCGCTGATTGCTTTTACATCAGTACCATAAAACTTGCTTACGTCAATTACTGTATTGGCGGAATCCTTACTAAAAGCCACAATATCAAATGCGAACAAAGTTGGCTCGTAATTGTTTGCTTTTACTGAAATGCTAATAGGCAAACTGTCATTTGCAACAGCATTGAAAGACTTTATCTTTATTAATATCTTATCTTGAAAACGTTGCCAAACAATCAGCTGCTCATTGGTTTCTGAACCTGCATTGACATAACCTCCTCCTAAATTAGCAGGTAGTTTTGATAATCTACTCACCAAAAGCATGTCTTTGTTCAGTAGCGTATTCGGGATTTCAAAAAAATATTTTTTATCTACTTTATGCACCGTAAACAAACCAGCATCGCTAATGGCATCTTTGGTGATCACTTTACTGTAATCCTTAATAGCTGATTCTGGTTTTTTCTCTGGCATTGGAGCTATAGCAACAGCATTTTTGTCTTTTTTCTTTTTTGACTGCGCATATGCAGCAGGTGGCGCAAGGGCAAGCGCAGCAATCGCTGATAAAATGAAAACTTTCTTCATTTAGTGGTTATTTTTTGGTTAATCAATATCAAAAATAGAGGGAAGCATTCTAAAAATGAATAGTATTCAGTGGTTTAACTTTTAATTAACAACGGTTGATTTTAAGGATTTTGTAGCTGACTTCAAGCGAGTAAATTGAAGTAACTACTTTTCCAAAAAAAGCATAAAAAAACCCAAAGCTAATGTTGCTTCGGGTTTTGTATGAGTTTCAATTGAATTATGCTTCACTTTCATCATCAGTCTGGTGCGACTTAGAGTAGCCTCGCCATTTTTCGATACAATTCACAAAATCTTCAGGCAATTCAGTATCAAAACGCATCATTTCTCCTGTTGTAGGATGAATAAAGCCGAGCGTTTTAGCATGCAATGCTTGTCTTGGCAATGCTTCAAAACAGTTTTCAATAAATTGCTTGTATTTTGTAAAAGTGGTTCCTTTTAAAATTAAATGGCCACCGTAGCGCTCATCATTAAACAAAGGATGACCAATATGTTTCATGTGCGCTCTAATTTGGTGCGTACGTCCTGTTTCTAACTGACAAGAAACAAGGGTCACGTAACCAAATCGTTCTAAAACTTTGTAATGTGTAATCGCAGGTTTGCCAATTTCTGGATCAGCGAATACTGCCATTTGCATACGATCTTTCAAGTGTCGGGCTAAGTTTCCTTCTATTGTTCCCGCATCATCAGCAACATTACCCCAAACTAAGGCTATATATTCGCGCTCAGATGTTTTAGCTTCAAATTGTTTGGCCAAGTGTGTCATAGCTGCCTCTGTTTTTGCAACCACTAATAAACCCGAAGTATCCTTATCAATACGATGTACCAAACCAGGACGTTCACTACTGTTCATTGGTAAATTATCAAAATGATAAGCCAAGGCATGCACCAAAGTTCCCGTGTAATTACCATGACCAGGGTGCACTACCATTCCTGGCAATTTATTGATTAACAACAAAGTATCATCTTCATAAACAATATCAAGCGGAATATTCTCCGGAATGATATGGTTTTCATACGGCGGGTGCGAAAGCATCACACGCACCACATCAAAAGGCTTGACTTTATAATTGGATTTTACGATAGCATCATTCACAAAAATATTTCCTTCTGCTGCTGCCGTTTGTATTTTGTTGCGAGTGGCATTTTGAATAAGGCTCATCAAGTATTTATCAATTCGCAAGGACGCTTGGCCTTTAGGAACTTCAAACCTGAAATGTTCAAATAACTCGTCTTCTAAATCTAGTGTTTCTATATTATTGTTCATCAACTGGTATTTCTTCTTCTAGCGGTGCGGCCAAAGTATCAGCAGCACTCTCTTCTTCTTCATAGCTCATTTTCCCATCACCAAGTACTAAATCAATCTTACTGGATTTTAAAACACGATCTCCTGCCTTCAAATTACGTCCTTTGTAACGCATTTCTAGCACCATATCTTTACCTAAATTGGGTACATAGGTAATATTTCCTTCCTCAAGACCAAGCGCTTTTAGCGTTGGTACAGCCTCACGATAGGTTTTGTTTACCAAATCAGGAATACGAACTGATGAGTATCCAGCAGTATTTATTTTTATGTAAATTTTGCGACCAACTTTTACCTTAGTTCCTGGCAAAGGATCTTGTTCTACCACACTAAACTGCGGGAAATCACTTCTAAAATCCACACTATCCAATAAAACATAGTCTAAATCTAGCTCATCTAATTTTTCTTCTACCTGCTCCTCTGTCAATTTACTCAAATTAGGAACCGAAATTTCATTGCCATGATCGG
>CAZMHK010000061.1:3806-17022 GCA_964566045.1 uncultured Flavobacterium sp. | reverse complement strand
AGGCTACTAACCTCTTAAAGGCTAGTAGCCTAAAATTTATAAAAAGATATAGCGAACAGCCTGACGCAGCTGCAACGCTAGTGAAAGCTGGGGCATGCCCAAAAAAAATCCCTCTTGAAATTCAAAAGGGATTCTGTTTATTACATTATTTTAGTTTGATTACGTTCTCGACTGCGCTCGAACTGACAAAGGTGTGAAGTTATTCGTTTTCGTCCTCGTCTTTCTCGATGGCGTCATTGTAATCTGGGTACAAAAACTTGTTGTACGGGAAACGGGTTATGTGTATCTGGCGTACTGACTCGTACACGCGCTCTCTAAATTCTTCGAAATTTTCTTTGTTTGTGGCTGATATAAACAAAGCGTTTTGCTCTCCTACTCTACTCATCCAGGTGGCTTTCCATTCCTCTAGCGTGAAATGTCTTGGGGTTTTTTCGGTCATCAAATCGTCTTCGTCAATGACTAGCGGTTTGTAAGCGTCAATTTTGTTGAAAACCATAATTACAGGTTTGTCATGCGCCTTGATGTCTTGCAAGGTTTGATTTACCGACTCGATATGATCTTCAAAATCTGGGTGTGAAATATCTACTACATGCAGCAATAAATCGGCCTCGCGTACCTCATCAAGTGTACTTTTGAAGGAATCAACCAACTGCGTAGGCAATTTTCTGATGAATCCTACGGTATCTGAAAGTAGGAAAGGCAAGTTTTTGATAACCACTTTGCGGACGGTAGTATCTAGCGTTGCAAAGAGTTTGTTCTCTACAAAAACATCACTTTTGCCCACGGCATTCATCAAGGTAGATTTCCCAACATTGGTATACCCAACTAACGCCACACGAACCATAGCGCCACGGTTGCTGCGTTGTATGCCCATTTGTTTGTCAATGGTTTTGATTTTGTCTTTGAGTAACGAGATGCGATCACGTACAATACGACGGTCGGTTTCAATCTCGGTTTCACCAGGTCCGCGCATTCCAATTCCCCCTTTTTGTCTCTCTAAGTGCGTCCATAATCCAGACAAACGTGGCAACATATAAATACATTGTGCCAGTTCAACTTGGGTACGAGCATAAGAGGTTTCGGCACGTTGTGCAAAAATGTCTAGAATAAGGTGGGTACGGTCTAGAATTTTACATTCGGTGATAATCTTAGATATATTTTTTTGTTGTGACGGCGATAATTCGTCGTCAAAAACCAGGGTCGAAATTCCATTTTCTTTTACAAAAAGGTGAATTTCTTCTATTTTTCCGGTACCAACAAACGTTTTGGGATTAGGGCGCTCCATTTTTTGCGAAAAGCGTTTGATTACCTCTCCACCAGCGGTGTAGGTTAAAAACTCTAATTCGTCTAGGTATTCGTTTAACTTTTCTTCACTTTGATTTTGAGTTACGATACCTACTAAAGCGGTTTTTTCGAAATTGATTACTTCTGTTTCTAACATGTCTTTGAATAAGCTACAAATTTACGGATTTGTAAGCGACTTATGAAGCTATCTGATTATAAAAAAAGAACGTTTGAACAGAATATAACTTCGGTCAAGCCAAAGGAAATTTTTAGTTGGTATTTAAATCTCAAAAAAATCAAAAACGAGGTCAAGTACATTAAATGCAATTTGTTTTAAAAATAAAAAATAAAGGGCTTACTTTTGTAATTAAGGGGTTTTCATTAGACTTATCATTGTTGAATGGCTTTTGCCAAATGAAAATCGAAACATTAATTTTTAAAATTTTATTTAAAAAATGAAGCAATTCTTTTTTACAACGGTAGTTTGTTTCCTGTTTTTGGGCACGATACAAGCGCAGCAATTGCAATCTCCGAACGGAAAATTAGTTATGGAGTTTGCCCTACAAGCAAATGGAACACCAAGCTACCAGCTGAATTATAAAAACAAAGCGGTAATTAAAACTAGTAAATTGGGTCTTGAGTTAAAAAATGACAAGAAATCATTACTGAATGATTTTAAGGTTATTGATCAAAAAACAAGCACTGTAAACGAAAATTGGCAGCCTGTTTGGGGCGAAGTTGCCACCATAACAAATAATTATAACGAACTAGCAGTTACTTTAAACCAAAAAGAAACGGAACGTAAAATGATTATTCGTTTTCGTTTGTTCAATGACGGTTTGGGTTTTCGCTATGAATTTCCTTCGCAAAAAAACCTTACTTACTTTGTAATCAAAGAAGAAAGAAGCCAATTTGCCATGACTGGTGATCATACTGCATTTTGGATTCCGGGCGATTATGATACGCAAGAATACGATTATACCACCTCTAAACTATCCGAAATTAGAGGGTTGACTGAAAAAGCTACTACGGCCAATGTTTCTCAAAAATCATTTTCGAATACAGGAGTACAAACGTCATTAATGCTAAAAACGGCTGACGGCTTGTACATCAATCTTCACGAAGCGGCATTGATTAATTATTCTTGCATGCACTTGAATCTGGATGATAAAAACATGATTTTTGAATCGTGGTTAACTCCTGATGCCAAAGGAGACAAAGGCTACATGCAAGCGCCTCAACATTCGCCATGGAGAACCATTATCGTGAGTGATGATGCGAGAGAAATTCTAGCCTCTAAAATGACATTGAACCTCAACGAACCCAACAAAATTGAAGATACTTCTTGGATTAAGCCTGTTAAATACGTGGGCGTTTGGTGGGAGATGATTACCGGAAAAAGTTCTTGGGCTTACACCGATGAGTTGCCAACCGTACAATTGGGTGTTACTGATTTCTCAAAAGTAAAACCAAACGGCAAGCACGGGGCGAACAATGCCAACGTAAAAAAGTATATTGATTTTGCTGCTAAACACGGTTTTGACGGCGTGTTAGTTGAAGGCTGGAACGAAGGATGGGAAGACTGGTTTGGTCATTTAAAAGATTATGTTTTTGATTTTGTGACTCCTTATCCTGATTTTGATGTAAAAGGTTTGCAAGCGTATGCGAAAGAAAAAGGCGTAAAAATGATCATGCACCACGAAACTTCAGGATCAGTTCGCAATTACGAACGCCACCTAGACAAAGCGTACCAATTCATGAAAGACAACGGATACGATGCTGTAAAAAGCGGTTATGTTGGTGATATTATTGAAAACGGTGGCAATCATTACAATCAATTCATGATCAACCACTACCAATACGCTATTGAAAAAGCAGCCGATTATAAAATTATGGTGAATGCTCACGAAGCGGTACGACCAACAGGAATTGCCAGAACTTATCCTAATTTAATAGGTAACGAGGCGGCAAGAGGAACAGAATACCAATCTTTTGGAGGATCAAAACCAAACCACGTGACGGTTTTACCATTTACACGCTTAATAGGTGGACCAATGGATTATACTCCCGGAATTTTTGAAATGGACTTGAGCAAGTTGAATAAAGACAACAACTCCCATGTAAACAGTACACTTGCTAATCAGTTAGCGTTGTACGTAACTATGTACAGCCCGCTTCAAATGGCTGCTGATACACCAGAAAATTACGATCGCTTTCCAGATGCGTTTCAGTTTATTAAAGATGTAGCTGTAGATTGGTCAGACAGCAAATACCTCGAAGCCGAACCTGGGCAATACGTAACCGTTGCTCGTAAAGCCAAAGGAACCAATAACTGGTTTGTAGGTAACGTAAATGGTGAAACGCCGAGAACTGCAACACTAAAATTTGATTTTTTAGATAAAGGTAAAACCTATGAAGCTACCGTTTATGCTGATGCTAAAGACGCGCATTATAAAACCAATCCGCAAGCGTATACAATTAAAAAAGTTAAAGTTACTAACGCTTCAAAATTAGATGTACTTGCTGCTCCTGGTGGTGGTTATGCCATCAGTATTATAGAGATTAAAAAGTAATTAAGTAATCATTGAATATGAAAAGGCTGTCTTGTAGGACAGCCTTTTGTGTATAAATTTGTTTATAGTGATGCCTTACTCATAACTATAGCTAATTTCAGTTTTTACAATTCCGTTTGATTCTATAAGAGAACACGATATTGGGAAATTTGCGGCGTTGTACTTGTACTTCCTTGTTTTTCCAACGGTATCTACTGCGGTAGAACTAAAATTTAAAACATTGTTATTGCCAATAGATTCAAACTCAAATTCTTCTTCATGCCAAGAAACAATGGGTACAATAACTTTATAATGTGTTCCAAAAATATTTTGAACTAGCAAGGCGTTTACTGAATTTTTATCATCAAATGTGAAGTTTTTTATTTGTTTGTCACCCAATAAATCTTTGTGGCGTATGGGGTTTTCATTAAAATAAAGGTACTCTACTTTTTTAACAATTTGTTGGTTTCTGTCTCTTGTGGAGCGTCTAACTATAATTCCGTTTTCAACTACATATTCAATATCGTCAACCACGGCTTGTTGCGAATTACTTTTTTTGGTAATTACCTTTACACGCGAGCCTTCATAAGCAATACTGACCGTTTTGGTCACCAATTCGCCATTTTCCTCGTACTTTTTGACAAACTTAATCAATTGGTCGTTAGTATTGTAGGTGTAATTTATTACTTCTTTCCAGTTACTTCCTTGCCTTTCTTTTACAGTCATATCGAGTAAATCTTTACTGTTGTAAAAAAAACTTTGTAGTATGTCAGAGGTTTTGATACTTGTTAACTTTCCGTCTTTAAAAGTATAATTCTTATGGGTAATTTCGCCACTTTTCAAATTTTTGAAATTGGTTTTTACACAATGAATTGCTTTAATTTTAGTTGTGGTTGTTTGACTTTGGCTGTATGACAAGCAAGGTATAGCAAGCACAAATAGCGCCATTAGGTAGGTTTTCATCTGAATTTATTTGTATTTGGGGTTACGAAAATACAAAAAGGGTTGAGGATTTTACCTTTTATTTTTTATTAAATTAGAAATGTTTTACAGCAACTTGCTTTTCTAAAATGCATAAAAAAGAGGATGATACTGCTGTACCATCCTCCCTAACTTATTTATTGCGTAATTCTTTTTTTTAATTCACCTTGATAACTTTGATATCAAAAATTAAAACAGAACCTCCGGGAATACCACTGTAATCAAAACTACCGTAACCCAAGTGCGCCGGGATTAGTAACATTCCGCTTCCTCCTTCTTTAAAAAAAGGAATTCCTTCGGTCCAACCTTTGATTACTTGTTGCAATCCAAAAGAAATTCCTTCTGGTTTACTTTGATCAAATACATTTCCGTTGGTATAGTACCCTTTGTAAGCCACCGTCACATTAGAGTTTGCATTAGGCTGTGCTCCTGTACCTTGTTCGGTCACTACATAATACAATCCGGTGCCCGTTTTGGTAGCGGTTAGATTTTTTGCTGCGATATAATCTGTAATTTCTTTTTCGTTTTGCGCTGTAAAATCAATTGTTTCTTTATCATTTTCTGGCAAACAAGAAACAAATAAGAACGAAATCAAAGCTAATACTGTATATTTCATCGTATGTTTTTTTTAGGTTGATGGCAAATATACTAATTTCAGCGAATGAGTAAGTTAAAATTATTTCTCGCCATAAAGTTGTACATCATCCACCATAAACGAACCATCTAAAGCGAGGTTACGACCTGATCCTACAAATTTGAATGCTATATTGATTTTACCTTTGTATGCAGATAAATCAATGGGGCCACTTCCTATGAATAGATTCCAAGGCGTTGCTTGAGTTGGTAATTTCGGGTTTAATCTAGTCCAAGTAGCTGTCGTTACATTCACCCCATTAAAATCAGATGACACGTACACCTCTAGCGCATTCAAAGGCGAATCAACATCCAAATGATGCTGTGCTGCTCTGAAAGTGAGGATTTCCTTGGTGTAAACATCCATATCAATTTTTGGCGAAATTAACCAAGCAGTATTGTTCAACACTCGAGTACCTGAAAAGTAAAACTCCGCATATCCGTTTCCTGACGAAACACCACCACGCCAAGCCAAAGACCCGTTTTGTACAATATTGGCCCAGCCTGGCAAACTAATAACAGAACGATCTACAACGGTTTTAAAATCTTGATTGAAAAAAGGAATTGCTCTGTTACCAGTCATCACTATATCTTTAGCCGATCGCGGAAGCAATTGGTAATCATCTCCAAATTTGGTCAAAATCCCTCGAACAGTCCCGTTGCCTTCGGGTATTTTTTGAGCGGCAAAGTCGGCAAAACTGCTCGTTCGAACATACAACTGATTGCCACTTTTGTCCACTATGTTCCAATTACTTGCTCCTCCTACATTATTGGTTTCTTCAAAAAAACTGCGCCCAATAGCTTCTTCTGCAAATTGAACATCTTTGATTTCAATAAGTGTATTCAAATTGGCATCATTAAACACCTCTTGTAAACTCATTTTTCGTACCAACGCCTCCTCTTGAAGCTGCGTACACGAAGCATTTACTATTTTTTTATAATCATTTTGCGAAAGACGCCCCACTCCACCTTGATTGAAAGCGTTCACATAGAGACCACCAATACGTAAACCTCCAAAATACAAATCGGTGTACAAATCTTTTAGTTTAACATACACTTTTGTGCCCACACGATACTCAATATACAAGTTACTCACATCAATAGGAATGCTAAAACCTTGCGCCGCTGTGTTGGCTGTAGCCAAAGTTTGAAAGGAAATCGATTTGAAAAAGTTCCCTCCTTCATCACTTGAAACCACATAGGCCTCAACCACATCATCGTATTGGTATTGCGTTGCGGTGGCTGTTGTTTGGGCTAGTACCTTAGCAACAGTTGCTGTCACCGCAATATCAGGCTGTGTACATTTTAATTCTGGCACAGCTGTTTCCTCGGGAACGCATCCCACAAAAACCGATAAAAAACTTAACACAACTATCGTATTTTTAAACATTGTTTTCATAGCTATCCTATTACAAGTTGATATAAAAATTGACAAAATAAGTACGGCCATAACCATAAAAATACTTTGGCCCAAAAGAAGGTGTGCCGCTTGAAACGTCTTGATTTCGCTCTCGAAAATTAGCATTTCGAGCTTGCTCAAAGCCGCCTGTTTTGAAACGTTGATTCAGTACATTATTCACACTAAAAAAAACTCCCAGATTTTTACCTTTTACAATCCATGATTTGCCCCCTACAAAATTCAAAAGCATAATAGGATCGAGTTGTTCTTGCTGCAACAACTCTTTGCCACGTTCAGGAGTAGCCTCTGGAAAAGTAAGTCCGTTGCTTGGGTTTCTGTAAAAAATATCAGTGCGCGCTATTGGCGAAACATCCAGAAAACTATGAGACAAATAATTCACGGTGCTACCCAACCACCAATATTTAGGATCACGATACTCGCAACCAAAGGAGTACGCTCGCTGCGGTGTCCCCGATTGTTTATAGTTGGTAAGCGCTGCCTTGCCGAAATCAAATTGAGCATTTTCATCAGTTGTTGCTGCTTGCGCATCATTAACCAAAGTTACATTTGGATTACTTGCATACGTATGGAAACCAAAAGCTCCCGCCAAAGTGGTCTTAAATGTTGCCGTCCATTGGTACTCTAAACTCAACTCGGCACCTGTGTTTTTTTTGTTTAAACCAGTTAAAGTCTGACTCACAAAAGCATCGGTACTCGCATATCCGGCACCATCGTCAAAAATTCCTTCGGCATAGAAAAAAGAAACTTGGGTGATGTCACGTTGTAAGGTATGGTAAGCCGTAGCGCGCGCCTTAAACAATGGAGACCGATAGGTATAGCTCAACTCTAAACTACTATTGCGTTCACTTTTTACATTGGGAACTACCACATTATTGAGTCTGGCGTTTGAAAATACATTTCGTAGCGACGGCGCTTTACTCAAGTGTGCCGCATGAAAACTGAGCAGTTGCTTCCCTGAAATTTTGTAAATCAAACCCGCTTTGAACCCAAAATTTTCAAAATGTACCGTTTCGCTTTTTCCAAAGGAGCTGTTAGGATACAAACCATTTTTGTACAAGCCCTCTCTTTGATATACCGTATTGGAATAAGTTTGGGCTACATAAAAATCGACATCATTATAATTGAATTTAAATTGTGTAAAGGCATCAATTGTTTGAGCTGTGTAGTTAAAATTATAGCCATAAATATCTCCCACCACAACCTGACGATTCGGATTATTTAAATCAGATTGCGATTCGTCGCCGTTATAAAAAGGATCAATGTCATTATAAAAGTTACCGCCTAACAAATCCGTTAACTTTTGGTAATTGCGTGAAATAAGTTTCTTGTACGAGGCCGCTGCGTTCAGACTAATATTATCGGACAGTTGCGCATTCAAATTGGTTGTTGCCGCTGCCAACTGATCATCTACTACATCATCGTAAAGTACATACTTGCTTTGAGCTGGTTCATAGCCTGTGATGCCGCCATTGCTATCGGTTACAGCAGTTTGATTGGCCAAATACAATGCCTTCCAATCTAACTGTGGCTGCGCTAAAAAAGCAGCTTTGTTTTTCGCGGCATTGTCTTCATCTGGAGTAAAAGCCCCAGAAAACTCCCCATCGTCAGGGGCGTAAAGCGAACTGTAAAAACTAGGTAATTTGCGGTAATAAGCTGGATCCGGACTGTTGGCATTTTGAAAATCGATATTGCTATTGGTTATGGTTCCCATTTGATACATTAAAGTGGTGTTCAACTGAATTTGTTCTTTAATTTTAAAAAAATGTTGCAACATCACTATTGGTTCTTCAACCGTTTTTAAGCGCGCATTTCGTTTTTTTCCGTTTTGAAAACCCCAATACGAATTGTAATTTTCGGAGGTGAGTTGCGTCACCTCAGCCGTATTCGGTGAATTTTTTGCTCGGGTGTTAGGTGTATAAAAAGCAGTCAGATTTAGGGCATGCCGTTGACTGAGTTTCTTTTCGATACTCACGAAAAAAGAATTCGCATCATACGAAGTGCCTTCAAAATAGCCCTCTTGCGCCCATCTTTTACTAGCCGAAATAACGTAAGCCCAACCCGATGAACTCATACCTGATGCGTGAGTAGCCATAGTGCGCCAATTGTAATTGCTGTTGGTTCCTGAAAAAGTGAGGCGCGTTCCCGGCCGATAAATAGAAGCTCGAGTATTTATTTCCTGAGTACCCAAAAGTGCTCCAAAGGTATAATCAGAAGGTGTGGTGCCAATGGTAAACTCTTGATTTCGGAGCGCATCATTGAGTCCGCCCCAATCGCCCCACTGCGGACGGCCATCAATTATTTTATTCATGCTTACGCCATTAATCATCATTATGGCTTGTTCACTATCTAATCCTCGGGTTCGAAAACGGGCTTGTCCCCAATGAAAAGCAGCCGCTTGTAAAAAGGCATCTCGGGTAGATTGTAGCAGGCCCGCCGTGTTTTCGGAACTGGAATTATCATCACTGAAATCACTTTCAGATAAAGCTATAATACTAGATTGTTGTTCGAAGGATTGGTCTTCTTGAAGTGGAATTGTACCTAAATCTAGGATTTGATTTGCGGCGAGTTCAATAGGAAATAACGCATCTTGATAACCTTGATTGCGTACTAAAAGATACCATTTTCCGGCTGGAATTTCTTGGATTTGAAAGCTTCCATCAGGATTAGTAATATGCATTTGTGCCGTGTTTTGAATACTCACTACGACACCTGCAATAGGAATTTGAGTTTTGGCATTTACAATTGTACCGCGAGCAGCAGCATTATTTTGCGACCAAACACTATTAAATAACAAACCAAAGCACAAACAAATTCCGAGTTTCACCATATCCAATGCATTAGATTTTTACATCAACAAAAAATATTTTTTTAAACCAGCATGCCCAAAGTTCAACCAAAAGTGATGACTTGAGGTTGAACAGCAAGCAGGCTTTATACCCACTTTTTTGCGGGTACTTCGTGTTAGAATTAAAAAATAAATTTTGGAAAAGTGGTATAAATCTTAAAGCTTAAGGCTGACGAATGGTATTTGAATTTCAGGTACTTAAAAGCTATTCGAACGAATTATTATGTTAAAAATAATAAAAAAATTTATTAGTTGTTTCTTTTTTGAAAAAAAAATAGCAGTATTTTTCTTTTTAAAAAAAAGAGCCGTGTGAGAAAAAGGAATACGACTAGCATAGCCCCGATCGCAGCAGGTATCCTTTTTTATAAACGCTAGTATTTTTGGCGTTTTGGCACTACTCGTGTGCGTTTATAAAAAAGATACGGCTAAGAGCGGGAATAGATAACTACTGAAAACAGCATGACTGCTCCTAAAAAAATTACGCAATAGCTTTGATTCTGGAAACCATAAGTGTAATTAGCAGTCCGAAAACCCCAATGAAAGCGAAAGAAAAACGCAGACTTGACAGCTCAGCGATGTAACCAATAATAGGCGGACCCACTAAAAAACCAAGGAAACTAACGCTTGAAACAGTGGTTAAAGCGACACTTGGCGCTACATTAGGTGTTTTGCCCGCTACGCTATAAACGGTAGGGACAATGGTTGAAACTCCTAAACCAACAAACATGAATGCAATAGTTGAAGGAATAACAAAAGGGAAAAATACGGCTGTAAAAAGTCCGGCAGAAATCATGATTCCGCTAATTTGTAATACTTTTTTGCGGCCGAATTTATGTATCAAACTGTCGCCAACAAAGCGTCCGCTAGCCATCATGATCATAAACGAGGTATAGCCCAAAATTACTAATGCGCCAGGTGCTTTTATGACATCTTTAAAGTAGACTCCGCTCCAGTCAAACATGACTCCCTCGCTGGCCATACAGCAAAAACCAATTACTCCAAGCCATATTAAAGTAGGGTCAGGTTTAGAGAATAATTTTTTCTTAGCGGCTTTGGCAGTTTCTTTGGCTCTAATCAAAAATTTGTAATTGAAAACCATTAATAAAAGCACTAAAGCCCCTACGATAAGAAAATGTGCATACGGAGATAATTTAAAAGCGAGCATGCCTAAACCTACCAAAGCACCTGTAAAACCGGCAAAACTCCACATACCATGAAAGGAGCTCATGATGGTTTTTTTGAATAAAACTTCGGTATACACGCCTTGTGTATTGACAGCAATGTTAGAGAGATTTCCGAAGATACCAAACACAAACAAGCCAAGCGATAATTGCCAAGCCGCGGTAGCCAAACCCAAGTTGGTTAAGCTGAGCACATACATAAAAAGTGAAAATACCAGAACTTTGTGACTGCCAAAACGAGTAACCAATTGTCCCGAAAAAGGCATGATTACCAATTGCCCCATGGGTAAGGCAAAAAGAATACTCCCCAAATCGCCTTCGCTTAGGTGCAAGGCAGTTTTAATGTCCGGAATACGGCTTGCCCAAGTAGCAAAAGACAAACCCATGCCAAAATAAAACATAGAAACCGCCCAACGAATGCGGTTTAAATACGAGATTTTGACATCTTTATATGATTTTTTGAATTTGGCTTTGGTACGAGACCTGTTTAAGAAGTTGAGCACAATCAAAATAATGAATTTTATAATTAGAGGTGCAAAATTACAAAATCCAACTATTGATTGTGTCAATACAACACTAATACCGATAAATACAACGTTATTGTTTATAAATAGCTATTTGCAAAGTATTATTTTGAGTACTAATTTACAATGAAATTACTTTTTGCGCGGCGCTACTTTGCAAAGCTGCCTCGATAATTTGCATTACTTGAACACCATCTTGGCCCGTAACAGGCTCAACAGTATTGCTTGTAATTGAATGATATACACCATCAAAAAACGCCATGTAATTGCCTTGCTGCGTGGGTACGAATTCTTTTTTCAAAATTCCATCAACTTCAGTGTGTAAAAAACCTTGTTGCGCTTCGAGCTCTGTACCCCAAGTTGCTGTGTTAGGCTGCATGCCAAGTTTCAAATTATCTTCTTGCACATCGGCACGAGTTTTTAAAAACGAACCTTTTTTGCCATGAACAACAAACGACGGAACGGCTTCGCGAACAAAAAAACCAGCTTTCAGCCGCACTCTAAATGAATTGTAATACAATAGAATATCTATACAATCATCAACCAATGAATTTGCTCGCGTAATACGAACATCAGCAAAAACAGCTGTTGGCATTCCAAACAAACACAATGCTTGATCTATTAAATGTGGACCCAAATCTTTCAGAATTCCGGCACCATCATTAGTTGTTTCTTTATGTTGCTTCGGACTTAACAAAGGATTGTAACGATCAAAATGGAATTCGGCTTCTACAATTTCGCCTAAAAGTCCTTCTTGAACTACTTTTTGAACCGTTTTGAAATCGCTATCCCAACGGCGGTTTTGAAAAACAGCCAATTTTACCCCTTTTTCTTGAGCAATTTGGGCCAATTCTTGTGCTTGCGCAACTGTAGTGGTAAAAGCTTTCTCAACAATGGCATGTTTCCCGGCTAGCAAAACTTGTTTGGCATACTCGTAATGCGTTGCAACAGGTGTGTTGACGATTACTAAATCAACCTCATCTTGTAAAACAGCTTCGAGCGTAGGATAACTTTTTACGTCTGGAAAATCCAATTGAATCAACTTTTTACTGCGTTCCCACGAGCCAAGTAATTCAAATCCGGGATGATTGGTTATAAATGGAGCATGAAATACTTTTCCTGACATTCCGTAGGAGAGTAACGCGGTTTTTATTTTTTGCATAAAATAAGTTTCAATTATGTGACGTGTTTATTTTAAACATATAAGTCATATGAGTTTTTAAGATTTGTAAAGGTAGCAACAGCCTTAACTTTTCTTAATCCCTTAATGGTTTAAAAAATATTGAACTATATAAGACATATAAGGTCATATAAGATTGGAAATACCAGCAACAACTTTAATTCTTCTTAATGCCTTAGTGGTTTGAAAAAAACTTACATGACTTATATGTTTCAAACCCCTAACTTTTCTTTATCCCTTAATGGTTTAAAAAATATTGAACCATATAAGACATATAAGGTCATATAAGGGAACGCTTCACGTGCTTGTACTTAATTATTTTTATATAAATCTTCAACATCTCGTTTGTCATTCCGACGAAGGAGGAATCCAATCAAGTTGCTCACCAATTTTTATGAGAGCTGCTATTTTTTCGAAACATAGGAGTCACATTTGTTTTTAAAATTTGTAAAAGTAGAAACAGCCTTTATTTTCCTTAATCCCTTAATGGTTTTAAAAAAAAACTTACGTGACTTATATGTTTCAAACCCTTAACTTTTCTAAATCCCTTAATGGTTAAAAAAAAGAAAACTTACCTGACTTATATGTTGCAAACCTTTAACTTTTCTTAATCCCT
>CAZMHK010000061.1:0-3706 GCA_964566045.1 uncultured Flavobacterium sp. | reverse complement strand
AAAAAAAAACTTACATGACTTATATGTTTCAAACCCTTAACTTTTCTTAATCCCTTAATGGTTTGAAAAGAAAACTTACCTGACTTATATGTTGCAAACCTTTAACTTTTCTTAATCCCTTAATGGTTAAAAAAAAAAACTTACATGACTTATATGTTTCAAACCCTTAACTTTTCTTAATCCCTTAATGGTTTGAAAAGAAAACTTACATGACTTATATGTTTCAAAAACCTAAAGTTTAGCTCTTTCGTATTGTTTAGGCCAGGCAATTTCTGCTTTTAACTCGTGTGCAAATGTCAATCCCAAATTAGGATCTCTCAATGATTCACGCGCTACCAAAACCAAATCGGCTTTTCCAGAGGCTACAATTTCCTCCGCTTGAGCTGCTTCGGTGATTAAACCAACGGCTCCTGTTAAAATGCCCACTTCCTTTTTTATGCTTTCCGCAAAAGGAACTTGGTAATTCGGACCAACAGGAATTTGCTGTTGCGTTACCGCTCCACCAGAAGAAGCGTCAATTAAATCGACTCCTTTTTCTTTTAAAATTTTTGATAGAGCAATCGACTCTTGTAAATTCCAACCGCCTTCAGCCCAATCAGTAGCTGAAATTCGAACGAACAAAGGCAAATTCTCAGGCCATTCGGCTTGCACTGCTGCTACTATTTCGAGTGTCAATCGGATTCGATTTTCGAAACTACCGCCGTAAGCATCCGTTCGAGTATTAGACAAAGGCGATAAAAATTGATGCATCAAATATCCGTGAGCAGCGTGAATTTCCATTACCTGAAAACCCGCTTGAACTGCTCTTTTGGTAGCCGACTTGAAATCTGCAATCACTTTTTGAATCCCATCCAAATCAAGTGCTACAGGCACAGGATCCGTATCGTAGAACGGAATTGCACTTGGCGCCACGGTATTCCAACCACCGTTTTCGATAGCTACTTTTCGACCACCGTTCCATGGCGAGGCAGCACTCGCTTTTCGTCCGGCATGAGCTAACTGAATGCCAGGAACTGAATTTTGACTAACAATAAAACGGTTTATTTGCTGCATTTTCTCGATTTGCTCGTCTTTCCAAAGTCCCAAATCTTCTGGCGAAATGCGTCCTTCTGGCGATACCGAAGTAGCTTCTTGAATAATTAAAGCTGCGCCACCACTGGCACGGCTTCCTAAATGTACCAAATGCCAATCGTTGGCAAAACCATTTACGGCAGAATATTGGCACATCGGTGAAATAGCCAAACGGTTTTTTAAGGTGATACTTTTTATTGTTAATGGAGAAAATAATGCTGATGCCATGCTGAGTTAAATTTAAAATGAAAGAAACACTGTAATAAGTTTCCAAAAAAGTAAAGTTAAGGCTCTATTACCAAAGTAGGAATTGAATTTTTGATAATTAACAAACTTTTAAAAAGCGATGGTATAAATATTGTAAAATATACAAACAGAAAACCTTACTTTTGTGAGTTATAAAAGAACTAAAAATTTAAAATGGACATAGTTATCAAGCTTTCTCAATTTTTATTGAGCCTATCATTACTGATTGTACTTCACGAATTAGGACATTTCATTCCTGCCAAATTGTTTAAAACCAGAGTCGAAAAATTCTACTTGTTTTTTGATGTAAAATATTCTCTTATCAAAAAGAAAATTGGCGAAACCGAATACGGAATCGGGTGGTTGCCACTAGGTGGTTATGTGAAAATTTCGGGGATGATTGATGAAAGTATGGACAAAGAACAAATGGCTTTGCCTCCACAGCCTTGGGAATTTAGATCGAAACCAGCTTGGCAACGTTTAATCATCATGTTGGGTGGTGTTACGGTCAATTTTATTTTGGCATTCATCATTTATATAGGAATGGCGTATGTGTACGGCGATATTTATATTGCTAACAAAGACTTGAAGGACGGAATGCTGGTAGAAAACACGATCCTGCAAAAAATTGGTTTCCGCACCGGAGATCAAATAAAAGCTGTTGATGGAGAAACTATCGAGAAATTCGATAAAGAATTAACCCTAAAAGTGCTTACTGCAAAAGAGGTAGTTTTACACCGCAATGGTGTTGATACTACTGTAAAACTTCCAATTGATTTTGTAGATCAACTTGACAAAGTAGAAAAAGGAGTTTTATTAGATATCAGAATGCCATTTGTTGTTGGTGCAATTTCTGAAGGATCAAAAAACACCAACTTGCAGCCAAAAGATATTGTTCTTGCTATTAACGGTACGCCTACCAAATATTTTGATCAAGCAAAAGCAGTGCTAGAAAATAACAAAAATAAAACTGTAACCGCTACGATACTTCGTGAGGAAAAAGAAATTAAATTACCAGTTGTAATATCGGCTGATGGGAAACTTGGTATTGGAATTGGTCGTTTGGGTATGGAATCGCTAGAAAAATTGGGCTACTATAAAGTAAGTAAGCAACAATTTAGTTTTGCCGAATCTATCCCGGTAGGAATTACCAAAGGAAAAGACCAGCTAGTTGGCTATGGTAAACAATTAAAAATGATTTTTAGTCCAAGCACCGGCGCATACAAGCAAGTAGGCGGATTCAAAGCTATTTTTGATATTTTTCCTAAAACTTGGAGCTGGGAAGTATTTTGGAATATCACCGCTTTATTGTCAATAATGCTCGGAGTAATGAACCTTTTGCCAATTCCGGCACTCGATGGAGGTCATGTGATGTTTTTATTATACGAAATTGTTTCAGGCAAAAAACCTAGCGACAAATTCCTAGAGAATGCACAAATGGTTGGTTTTGTTTTACTTATCACACTCTTACTATTTGCTAACGGAAACGACATTTACAAAGCGATCATCGGCAAGTAAAAAAAATTAAAAAAAGTTTGAAATTTATTTGCAGAAACCAAATGATAGCCTATCTTTGCAACCGCTTAGACAAACAAACAGAGCTGTTCAAAAGCAAATAAAAAAGACGTTCTTTAAAAAAATAAAAATATACAGTTTCCTCCTTAGCTCAGTTGGTTAGAGCATCTGACTGTTAATCAGAGGGTCCTTGGTTCGAGCCCAAGAGGGGGAGCTTTTTTAAAAAGACTATCAGCAATGATGGTCTTTTTTTTTGGTTTAAACTTTTTCGAACCTTGGTTCGAGTCCGCCGCGGCGGAGGAGCTTTTTTAAAAAGACTATCAGCAATGATGGTCTTTTTTTTTGGTTTAAACTTTTTCGAACCTTGGTTCGAGTCCGCCGCGGCGGAGGAGCTTTTAGAAAGCCATTCAAGAAATTGAGTGGCTTTTTTGTTTTATATCATTTCGAACCTTGGTTCGAGTCCGCCGCGGCGGAGGAGCTTTTAGAAAGCCTTTACAGCAATGTAGAGGCTTTTTTGTTTTACATCATTTCGAACCTTGGTTCGAGTCCGCCGCGGCGGAGGAGCTATCCATGTCTTTATAGTTTTGTTGAAAACAAAAAGACTAACCACAGCTAAGACCTACTTTAAATTTCTATTTTTACAAAAACTCATTTTTATGAACGCAAAACCATTTTTAAAATGGACTGGTGGTAAAACCCAGTTAAATAGTTGGAGTTTTTATTTAATAACCTATTTTCTACATTAATGAACCTAAACTTCAATCTAATTTTAGCGGAGGGATATAAAAGCAATTCACAGATTGCAAGAGTGTTAACTGAAAATTGGGTTAAAGAAAATTCATATTGCCCAAACTGTGGCGAACTATCATTGAAT
>CAZMHK010000060.1:0-17109 GCA_964566045.1 uncultured Flavobacterium sp. | reverse complement strand
ATCCTTTTAATATTTCAGAAATATTTTCTTTGGTAGTTTGATGTTTTGCATGTACCGAAATACCGTACTCATCATCCCAAACACTCATTACCATCGGTACTTGTAAAACACCGGCAGCATTGATCGTTTCAAAAAATAATCCTTCAGAAGTACTTGCGTTTCCAATCGTTCCCCAAGCTATTTCATTTCCTTGATTAGAAAAATTAGAAGCGTTTGGAATACCTTTTACATTTCTATAAATTTTGGAAGCTTGCGCTAAACCTAACAAACGTGGCATTTGACCCGCAGTAGGAGATATATCTGAGCTTGAATTTTTTTGTTTGGTTAAGTCTTTCCAAGAACCATCAGCATTCAAACTGTGCGTTGCAAAGTGCCCGCCCATTTGTCTACCGGCTGACATAGGATCTTGTTCAATATCGGTATGGCCATACAAACCTGCAAAAAATTGTTGCATGGTTAATTCGCCAATAGCCATCATAAAAGTTTGGTCGCGATAGTAACCTGATCTAAAATCTCCGTTTTGAAATGCTTTAGCCATAGCCAATTGCGGCACTTCTTTTCCATCGCCAAAAATTCCAAATTTGGCTTTTCCTGTCAATACTTCTTTACGTCCTAATAAACTGCATTCGCGACTAATAATAGCGGTGGTGTAGTCCTTTAAAACCTCGATTTTGAAATCTTCAAATGTCAACGTACTATTGGTTTTTTCTTTTATCATAATTGAAAAGCATCACTTTAGGCCACAAATTTACTGAAAAGCAAGTTCTTTTCATAATAGTTTGATGAAAATAGATTTTAATTTTTTCAATTTATTCTAAGGAAATGAAACTTATTTTTTTTATATGTGTAATTTTATTGCTTTTAAAATGATAATTATGCAATAAAAAGCACTCATTAATTTCGATTAAAACCATTTTCGGCTAAAAAGATTGATTAATGTTTTAGGCGAAAATGTTACGATAAAACGTACTTTTTCGTTATAATTATTCGATGAGATCTCCCAACCATTGCTTGAATACACCGGAAAGTAGAGTTCAAAATAGTCGGTAACTAGGTTTAATCTTACGCCGCTATCAAAAACAAAGCGTTCTTTTTGGCTTCTATTCTTTAAAAAACCAACATCGCCGTACACTTCGATCCAATTCCAAATACTTACACTAGCATTTAAACTACTTAAAAAAGTGTTGGCAAATGGCGTATCTAATTTAGATTTAAATCCGCCCTCGGCAATAATATATTGTTGACTGAATAAGCCACTGCTTTCAGATCGTCCTAAATAATTGTAATCAAACAAATAATCAGTCGGGCGATCTAGTGCAAAGCTAAAATAATCCGAATCGGTTTTGTTGTATAAAAAGTGTCCTGCATATAAGCGCAAATTCAGTTGGCGGTTGTTTTCATATAATTTTCTGAACTCAACTTCGGCGGTGGCTTTACCAAATTTCCCGGAAAATTGGGTTACCGCAGTAAAATTAATATGATTGGTGACCTCGGTTTTGTTGTTGCTGTAGCGTAAATCAAGAACTGAATAATTGTTCGGAGAATTATCGTTAACAAAAGCACTTGTTTCGCGATCTACATTAATTTGTCTTAATAAAATAAATTGTTTGCGGTTGTCTCTAAAATTTGGTTCACGAATGCGCATTTGTACCGAAGTATTAAGGCGTAAATAGCTGGCGTCTGGCGCATAGTTAAAGTAGTTGGCGCTAAGACCATATTTTACATTAAACAAATTACTATTCCTGATATTTTGATTAACCACAAATGCAGCAGCACCAGACAAATTTTGTGACTTTGTCGAATAGGACGGATTAACATCAAACGTAAATGGCTTGTCTAAAATAGTCTTGTTGTGCAAGCGTAAACCAGGCGTTAAACCGTCATAAAAGTTATAATAGATAGAAGGTAAAAACAAAATTTGATTAAAGTACGGATCCTCTAAATCTTTTAAAAAAGCAAATTTCAAAGGTCTGTTATTCGGAAAAAAACCATTCAATTTATGCCAATTGTTTCGCAAATTGAATTCAGGAACTTCATTTTTATAATTGATTACAATCTTATCAATAGCTTGCCTCGGGATTGTCATTGTGGTGTCACTAGCTGTTGGATCAAGCCATTTTTGATACACAATTTTCCCTTTTGCTAAACCAAAAACGGGCATAGGTACTTGTGTTCCGGTTTTATTTTTAACCGAAAATGTAATACTGTCTTTGGTTGATGAAACGTTTTTAAACTTGTAATCAACAATCAATCTTGAGTTGATAATAGTGTTAAAAAACCAATCCAAATTAGTTGCAGTTTTACTTTTTAAAATGGTTTCAAAATCATTTCTAGTACTACTTTTTGTTTGATTATTTTGGTAAAATTCAAGTATTGTACTGCGCAACTCATCGTTTTGCAAGTACGAGTCTAAATACCTTAAACTCAAACCAGCTTTGTATTTGTTAGCAATTTGCTCATTAAATTTTATCAAGGAACTTTTAGGTGCGCCAAGTGCTTGGTCTAAATTTTTTCGCGCCATCAGCATATAAAAATAACTGTACTGCTCATTAAAATTTACATCGGCTAGACTAAAAGGTTTCAACAATTTTAACTTTGCTAAGTTACCAATCAGTTTACTATCCGGATAATAGTTTTCAATGTATTGCATCATTAAATATACTTGCAAACCATCATAAAGCCAATTGTCTTTTCTAGGATCAAGATGTAAACTATTTTTTAAAAAACTGTTCAAATAGGTTTTCAAAAATTTTATTTCGAATAAAAATTCATTTGGAAACGGACTCAAAAATGAAGGCAATTGGTTCAATCCATAAAACGGATTCTTATCATAATCGGCCTGTGCAACCATTATATTTTGCTGTGGATAATTTCCCAAAAAATAATTCGTAAATTGAACAATGCGGTCCACGCTTATGGCTTTTTGAATGTCATCAACTTTATTTTGTTTTAAGTCGGTCCACACATTAAGCAAGGAATTGCTGTAACTATTAAAGCTAGGTTTGGGTTGAATACTAAGCGTAAAATCAGTTCTGTTTTTACCAGTTCCTTTATAGATCGAATTTTGCTCTTTTGCTGCTTCATTAGCATTCAAATCGGTAGTAATTATCCAATTGCTAGGCGTAGATATAACAACTTCTAAATCAGTAATGGCGTTGGCTGCATCATCAAGATTGTAATTGCTGTACCGCACAAAATCATGATTTTCATAACGTGCCAAAAATAAAAAAGTGTTTTTTAAATAAACACCACCTGCATCATTATAACCTATTTTAGTGAACTTATCATGCGGAATTTTACTGTTGTAGCGCAGTAAAAGTGTGGTTTTTTCTCCTGGCAATAAAGGTTGAAGTAGCGTAACTTCTATCAAGTCAGGATGTCTTTCAGGTCGCTGCCAAATAAGTACCGTTTGTTGTGCGTTGGTAATGTTCAGGTTTTGAGTGCTGCCGCGTTCTTCTTCTTTTGCTAAATGGAATCCTCTGTAAAATTCATCCGAAAATCGTTTGGCCAACGGCGTAGTTTTACTAGAATACGCATGATTCCAATCGTTTAAAACTATCGATTTTAAAGTATCATTTGATGTATTTATAAAGCTAATTTGTTGACTAACCTCAAAACTTTTAAGTTCCGGAAGCCAATTAAGCTGTATTGTAGATTCCTGTTGTCCCAACATGCGAGCGGGAAGCAAAATAGCTAGGAGGCAAAGCGTGGTAAAAAATAATTTCTTCAAAATCGGGTAGGGCTGTATTAAAAAATAAATATACTTATTATGGAATACAAATGCTTGATATGAGTCAAATTTTACCAAAAAAAAAGAAGCTGTTGCGAGCAGCTTCTTAATCGTATTAAAAATTAGGAGATAAATCGTATTTTTTATAAAAGGCATCAATTACTGCCACAACTTCATCTTCGTTATCTACTATCTTAATTAAGTTTAAGTCTTGCGGACTCACTGTTTTTTCTTTTTCTACAAGCACGGTTTTTACCCAGTCTAATAACCCAGACCAAAAACTGCTTCCCACCAAAATAATAGGGAATTTTCCAATTTTTTTGGTTTGAATTAATGTGATTGCCTCAAAAAGTTCGTCTAGTGTTCCAAAACCTCCAGGCATAACCACAAATCCTTGCGAATATTTCACAAACATTACCTTGCGAACAAAGAAATAGTCAAAGTTTAAGTTTTTATCCGTGTCAATATACGGGTTAAAATGTTGCTCAAAAGGCAACTCAATATTCAATCCTACTGAGGTTCCACCGCCTAAATGCGCACCTTTATTTCCAGCTTCCATAATTCCAGGACCACCGCCAGTAATAACACCATAACCCGCTTTACTAATTTTGTAAGCAATTTTTTCTGCCAATAAGTAATTCGGATCCTCTGGCTTGGTTCTCGCCGATCCAAAAATAGACACACAAGGACCTATTCGTCCCATGCTTTCGTACCCATTTACAAACTCCGACATGATTTTAAAAATCGCCCAGCTGTCGTTAGTACGTATTTCATTCCAATCTTTCTGCTTCAATCGGTCTTGGATTACCTTATCCTCATCATTATCAAAATCTTCTAATCTCATATTCTGTATTTTAATTATCTTTTCTATTTTTGCAGGAGCTTTATCCTGCTGTCCGTTCTATCTTTTTATTTTTTAAAGAAAAAAATAAAAAGGATGCCACTTCCATCAGGGCTAAAAATCGAGCCTGCTAAAGTAATTCTTTTTTTAAAACTGAAGCTTACTGATTTACCACTTTTTTATTCACCTCCTTGGGAGGGGTCACCACCTAATGTCATTAATTTAAATAATAATCCTATGATTTTGTCATTCCGACGAAGGAGGAATCTCAACAAACGTGAGCAACATAAAGAGATTCCTCCTTCGTCGGAATGACAAATAAACTCTTAACTTAATGACATTCCGGGCACCAATCCAAAAGAGGGGAACTAAACCAACTCTTTCTTCAAAAACTGAGCGGTATAGCTTTTTTTACTTTTCGCTACTTCTTCAGGCGTTCCCTTGGCAATCAACTGACCGCCGCCTTTTCCGCCTTCAGGACCAATATCAATGATGTAATCGGCCAGTTTAATTACGTCCATATTGTGTTCAATAATCAAGATTGTGTTTCCTTTATCAACAAGTTTGTTTATCACTTCCATCAGTACCCTAATATCCTCAAAGTGAAGTCCTGTTGTAGGTTCGTCTAGAATGTAAAAGGTATTTCCAGTGTCTTTTTTAGACAATTCTCCCGCTAACTTGATGCGTTGTGCTTCACCACCAGAAAGTGTGGTACTCTGTTGTCCTAGAGTGATATAACCCAAACCTACATCTTGTAAGGTTTTAACTTTTCTGTATATCTTCGGAATATTTTCAAAAAATGGAACAGCCTCATCAATAGTCATGTTCAATACATCCGAAATGGATTTTCCTTTGTATCTTATTTCTAGTGTTTCTCTATTAAAACGCTTTCCTTGGCACGTCTCGCATTCTACATATACATCAGGTAAAAAGTTCATTTCTATTGTTCGAACACCTGATCCTTCGCAGGTTTCGCAGCGTCCTCCTTTTACATTAAAGCTAAAACGTCCTGCTTTATATCCCCGAATCATACTTTCAGAAGTCATCGTAAACAGATTTCTGATTTCTGTAAAAACTTCGGTGTAGGTTGCTGGATTGCTACGTGGTGTTCTACCAATCGGGCTTTGGTCAATATCAATTACTTTATCGATATGTTCCAAACCTTCAATTTTTTTGTACGGTTGTGGTTTTTTAACACCATTAAAATAATACGCATTCAAAATAGGGTAGAGCGTCTCGTTAATCAAAGTCGATTTTCCACTTCCCGAAACTCCAGTTACACAAATCATTTTACCCAAAGGCAACTCAATTGAAACGTTTTTCAAGTTATTTCCTGTTGCTCCGGTTAGTTTTAGGAATTTTCCATTGCCTTCTCTTCGTTTTTTAGGAACTTCAATTTTCATTTCGCCATTCATGTACATCGCTGTAATAGTATGGTGTTTCAAGATTTCGGCAGGCGTTCCTTTACTAATGATTTCACCACCATATTTCCCGGCTTTTGGTCCAATGTCAATCACATAATCAGCGCGTTCTATCATGTCTTTATCGTGTTCCACCACCACTACTGAATTCCCAATATCACGCAATTGCTCTAGCGATTGTATTAGTTTTTCATTGTCACGCTGGTGTAAACCAATACTCGGTTCATCCAAAATATACAAGACACCAACCAATTGTGAACCAATTTGTGTGGCCAAACGAATTCTTTGCGCTTCACCACCAGAAAGTGATTTCGAACTTCGGCTTAAAGCCAAATAATCCAAACCTACATTCATCAAGAAATGTAAACGGTCCTTAATCTCTTTGATTACTTCAGTGGCAATACGCTTTTGTTTATCAGATAAATGGTTATCTAAATCTTTAAACCAAGCAGTCAAATCCGAAATGTCCATGTCGCACAATTCGGTGATATTTTTCGTGTTAATTTTAAAGAATTGCGCTTCTTTTTTTAATCGGGAACCTTCACAAACAGGACATTTTATCTCGTCCATGAATTCTTTTGCCCAACGCTTGATCGTGGCTGAACCACTTTCATCGTATTGGTTTTTTATGAAATGCGAAATTCCTTCAAAATCAATTTTATATTCTTTGGTAACTCCAGCTGTTTTCGATTCGATGCTAAATTTTTCTTTGCCACCATTCAAAATCATTTCCATCGCCTCAGCTGGTATGGTTTCAATGGCATCAGTCAATTTAAAACCAAATTTTTCACCAATAGTTTCCAATTGCTTAAAAATCCAAGAGCTTTTGTATTCGCCCAAAGGGGCAAAACCACCCGCTTTAATAGATAATTTTAGGTTTGGAACAATTTTTTTACTGTTGACTTCATTTACAGTTCCAAGTCCGTTGCAGTGTTCGCAAGCTCCTTTTGGAGAATTGAAAGAAAATAAATTGGGCTCCGGATTTTGATAGGAAATTCCGGTGCTTGGACACATCAAGTTCCTACTAAAATAACGCACCTCATTCGAATCTTGGTCTAAAACCATCAATACATTTTCACCTTGATTCATGGCGGTATTGATGCTTTCCATCAAACGTTTAGCATTATCTGGGGTATCTTCAATTACCATTCGATCCACAACAATTTCGATGTCGTGGGTTTTGTAACGGTCGAGTTTCATCCCTAGTGTAATATCAAGTACGTCGCCATTGACACGAACTTTCAAAAATCCTTGCTTGGCAATTTGTTGAAAAAGCTCTGCGTAATGTCCTTTTCGAGCCCTAATTACGGGAGCCAAAATATTGATTCGTTTTCCTGCAAAATCATGAAGAATTAAGTCTTTTATTTGCTCGTCAGAGTAAGAAACCATTTTTTCGCCAGTGTTGAAACTGTATGCATCGGCACCACGAGCATAGAGCAAACGTAAGAAATCATAAATTTCGGTTATAGTTCCTACCGTAGAACGTGGACTTTTACTGGTCGTTTTTTGTTCAATAGCAATCACAGGCGAAAGCCCGTCGATTTTATCAACATCAGGTCGTTCTAATCCACCTAAAAACTGACGTGCATAGGCAGAAAAAGTTTCTACGTAACGGCGTTGCCCTTCGGCATAAATGGTATCAAAAGCTAAGGAGGATTTTCCAGATCCCGAAAGACCAGTAATTACGACCAGTTTTTCTCTTGGAATGGAAACATCTATATTTTTTAAGTTATGCACGCGAGCGCCTTGAACTTCAATGGTATTGTCTTTGTCTAGCATAATTTTTTGCAAAAAAGCAAAGTTACCATTTTGAATTGTTCTTTTGATGCAACAGTTTAGAAGTTTGTGTTAAAATAGGACATAAAAAAAAACGCTAACCGAAGTTAGCGTTTTCTTTTTCTAGTACTGATATAGGTTTCAATAGCTTCTTTGGTGGTATACCAATTTCTACCTTCTTTGTAGGCATCTATTTTTCCCGTTCGAGCTAATAAACTAATATATTCTTGTCCGTAAGTGCTACTTTGTTCACTAACAAGATTAGCTATTGTTTGAAAGTCGTTGTTGCTATCAGGCATAGCATTTAGGTAAATATTCAAACTTCGCTCAAGTGCTTGACTCATCAAAAGTATTAGTTTTTGATAGTTGCCATTATTGGCTTGGTTGAGCGCTTCGTAGTATTTTTTTCTATCGTTTTTTAGAATAATTGCTGGTGGAAAACCACATCGCATTAATAATAAATTCATACTCAAACGAACAGTTCTTCCATTACCATCAAAAAAAGGATGAATCCAAACCAATTTATGATGAAAAATAGTTGCCAACTCAATATCGTTTAGATTTAAAGGGTTGGTGTTAATGAAATCAATCAACTCATCCAGTAAATCCGAAACTTTGCTTGCATTAGGTGGAACAAAATTTGCTCCAGAAATGCGAACTCCTCCATTGCGCAATCTGCCTGCGAAATCATCTTCTATAGATCGTAAAACCAGACCGTGTAGCGATAATATGTCAATACTTCGTAGTATATAGTTATCATTGATTATCGAAAAAAGGTAATCAATAGCTTTGTCATGATTGTGTGCTTCAAAATGTTCTCTTAAAGAAATTCCTTTTATGGTAATTCCTTCTTGCAAAACCATTTGGGTTTCTCTTAATGTTAAGGTGTTTCCTTCTATACTATTGGAATTGTAGGTCCATTCTATGGATAAACTTTCTTTGATTTTATTCAAGGCGATGGTAGGCAAGGGTCTGCTATTTTGCAAATCTTGCTTTTTTTGATACAATCGTTCAAAAGTTGATTGAAATTCTTCCCGATATCCTAAGTTTATATCCCACATAACCCCACAAAATTACAACTAATATCGGATATAAAAAATTTTATTGCTATCCGATAATAAAAAAAACGCTAACCGAAGTTAGCGTTTTTGATACAATTTGTTTTAAATGTTCTTATTCTGCTATAAACTCTGCATATGTTTTCAAAACAAACGGAATGTTTTGTTCTTTTGCTTGTTTTAAATAAGTAGCTTGATTTTTTGTTTTAACCGTTTTGAAATCTTTCATTTCGCTATCAAAGCGCTGCATAATCGATTCCTTATTTTCTAATTGTGAAGGAGAAGGAGCTGTAAAGTTGCTAGCAATAGAAGCGTATAATTCTCCAAGTTTTTCTCTTAACTGAGGCTCTGCTGAAGCTACGTAGCCATCACCAGTAGTAACTACCATTTTTGCTTTTACATTTTCAAAATCAGTTTTTATTTTTGTACCATTTTTAGCAAAACCTTTATTTTTAGCAATTAATTGATCTAATAATTTTACAGTTTCGTCAATTTCATACACTGCATAAGCTAGTTCCTCGTTTTTGTTGAACAACTCTCGAGTAGTTTCTTTTTGTTTCGCTCTATCAGCAGCAGATATACTACTTTTTGGATCATTTATAACTTTAAAATTGTGAGTATAAGTCTCTTTTCCTTTGGTCATTACTACTTTATAATTACCTACTTGTACACGTGGCGAAGTAAAACCTGCATATGAAACTGTTTTTCCAGACGCAATTTTTGGGTTTTTCATGTTGTAGTCCCAAGTTACTACGTTTATTCCTTTTTGTTTGCCTGCAGGTAGCGACACTAGTTTATTGCCTTGTTCGTCTTGTATTTCAAGATCCATCTTACCTAAAGTATGTCTTTTTTTCAAGTAATAGATAATTTGGGCACTTGACGATGGATTATTACCCACGAACTCCAATTCTGTGGCAGTAGTTCCAAAACTTGATTGCTCTTCAATTACAGCTGGCTTTAAATCAAAGAAATGAACATCTTTAGCAAGAACGTCTTGACTTATTTGACGTAAGGGTGTAATATCATCAAGAATGATAACGCCACGACCATGGGTAGCCATAACCAACGAATTGGTTTTAGTACTTAATTCCATGTAGTGTACAGCAACGGAAGGCATTTTATTGGTAAAATGAGACCAGTTTGCGCCACCATCTATAGTAATGTATAAACCTTTTTCGGTACCCAAGAACAATAAGTTTTCATTGGTGAAATCTTCTTGAATATTACGCACAAAACCATCAACATCTGAAGTAATAATTGATTTCCATGTTTTTCCAAAATCAGTCGTTTTGTAGGTATATGGAGTATAATCATTAGTTGAATGTCCTTCAAAAACAGCATAGGCTGTTCCTTCTCCAAAAGTACTCGCTTCAATGTGATAACACCAAGTATTTTTTGGAAGTCCAGGAATGTTAGCAACCACATTAGTCCATGTTTTTCCTCCATCTTTGGTAATTTGTACATTTCCGTCGTCAGTACCGGCCCAAATCACTTTTTCATTCAATGGAGACTCGGCAATTGTAAAAATAGTACAGTGTTTCTCTGCACCAGAATTATCAACAGACAATCCACCCGATTTTTCTGTATTGTATTTTGATGCGTCATTCGTAGTTAAATCAGGTGAAATTTTGGTCCATGTACGCCCCATATCTTCTGATTTGTGTACGAACTGACTTCCCATGTAGAAACGATCGGCTTGTTTTTTACTTATTTCCATGGGAGCATTCCAGTTGAAACGTAATTTTGGATCACCTTTTACTGCCAATGGCTGAATTGTGATTAACTCTTGCGTATCTGTATTGTAGCGCCAAACATTTTCGGCACCTTGCATTTCACTGTAAATGATATTTTTGGTTGGATGTTTGATTACTCTAAATCCATCACCTTGACCAATTCTAGTCCAGTCTCTAGATTCAATTCCGCCCGGACTTTTTGAAGGACCGTACCATGAGCCGTTATCTTGCAAACCTCCATAAACATTAAATGGTTCTTTATCATCGATACTTACGTGATAAAACTGAGAAACAGGAATGTTGCTGACCATTTCCATAGTATTGGCACCGTCCCAACTTCTATAAACACCACCATCTGTACCACAATACATTCTGTTACTATCATTAATATCAAAAACGATATCATGAATGTCTGAATGCATGTTTCCAAGGTTTTTGAATGTTTTTCCACCATCTCTACTAATTGATCCGCTCAAACCACCTTTGACTACAATTTCAGGATTTTTTGGATCAACAGTGATTCTCGAAAAATAGAAAGGTCTTACCACTAAACCAAAATCATTATTTAGATGTTTCCAATTGGCACCTGCATCATCAGAGCGGTACAAACCATTCAATTCTGGTTTTTCTGTTTCAAGTACCGAGTACAAAATGTTAGTATTTGAAGGAGCAACAGCAATTGCTATTCTGCCCAATTGACCTGCAGGAAAACCAGTGTGGATCTTGTTCCAAGTCTTTCCACTATCTACAGATTTATACAAAGCTGATTTAGTACCGCCCGAACTGAATGACCAACCCGTTCTCCTGAATTCCCAAAAAGAGGCATACATGATGGCGCTATTTTTAGGGTCTATAATCAAATCTGAACAACCTGTTTTGTTATCCACAAAAAGAACTTTGTTCCAAGTAGTTCCTCCATCTGTTGTTTTGTAAATACCTCTTTCGTCGCTATCTCCCCATAAGGCTCCAAGAACACCAACCCAAACAATATCGCTATTTTTAGGATCAACAACAATAGAACTGATTCGGTCAGATTTAGGCAATCCCATGTTTTTCCAGTTCTGGCCTCCATCTGTCGACTTGTAAATTCCATCACCCATAGAAACACTATTCCTTGTCCACGTTTCTCCTGTACCAACCCAAATGTTTTGATCTGGCTTTGAAGGGTCAACAGTTACACAGCCAATAGATTGAATATGTTCATCAAATATTGGATTAAAAGAAGCTCCACCGTCGTTACTTTTCCAGACACCGCCACCAGCTGTACCTGTGTAAATGATTTTATTGTTTGTAGGATGCACTTCAAGATCAGTAATTCTACCACTCATTAAAGCAGGACCTAAGTGCCGGGCTTGAATATCACCAAAAAGCTCTTTGCCTTTTAGCACAATTTTATCTTGTGCCAAAGCATTTGTTGCAGATAGTATGCCTATGCAAGCAACCCACATAATTCTTTTTTTCATAAAAATGTTTGTTAAAAAAAGTCCCTATTTTTCAATAAGGACTTTGAGTTGTTGATACAAATATTATTGAGCTGGGAATGCGTAAATTTTTGAATCTAAAGTAGGGTTTAAAGTAATTTTTTTAACCTTCATTTCTTGGCCACCTTGATTCATTGAAAATGGGAAAAAGATCCCATCCACTTCTTGGTAATCGCTCATTGTAGAAGTTGATTTTTGTCCTTTTGCAGGTCCTTGTTTGATTTCAGTTTCAGCTGCAATTGGTAAATTGTTTTCGGTCTCGAAAAAATAATAAGAAACATCATCAGATTTTACACCATTAACCATGATCGGTTTTTTGGTAAATTTTATTTTGTAGCATTCTGTTCCTTCTTTCGTTTCTTTACCCATAAATTCTGCACTATATCCTTTGGATTTGTAGTCTAAAAATGGTTCTGGGAAATCAGCACTACTCAATTTAGCATTTGCTGTAGTTTCTGCATCCATTTTTTCAGCTTTCATAGTCATAAAGTTAGTACTCCACATCGTTTCGCCATCTGAGGCCATTTGTGTAATTTCTTTTCCTTGAAAATTAAGTTTTACAGCCATTTTCCCTCCTTTTTCTTGGAAAATTTCAACCGGAATTTCCATTCCCTGTGCGTTAGTCACCATTTCCATCTTTACACTTTTCAGGGCTTTTAATTTTTCTGCACCACCAATGGTTGTAATGTATTTTGAAATAATTTCATCTGCTGTTTGTGCAAACAATGAAGTACTGCTTGTACAAAGAAAAAGTGCTAGTGCGCTAATTTTTAATGTTTTCATAATTTTTTAATTTAGTTATTTAAGCTTTGTTATTTAATTTCACTTAAGTAAGTATGTATTTGGTTAATCTTGTTACAAAAGGTCTTTACTTTTTTTATAGGAAAATTTACAAAAGTATATTTCGGCTTTTAGAATATAGAGCCAAAGATTGCAGGCTTTTGTTTAAGTTGTCGTTCATTAGATGGTGTAGAGATTTGTACTAGTCATTTTTTGATAAATGTCAATTGTGGCTAGGTTCTTTGTCATAAATGATGTTAAAAGTTGAGGAGGATTTCACAGATATTAAAAGACCAGTCATTGCAGTTAGTTTTTAGTGGTATTTATATTTTTAAGGTCTTTAAGCGAGCGCCTTTTTTTACGAAGCCGCTTAATTACTCTTTTTGTTTTCGCGCACATTTTGCAGATTTACGTAGAGTAATCAATTTAAATTTGGTGAAAATCTGCCTGCTATTTTTATTTTTCGTTTCAACTTAACCGCATTAAGCTAGTATCGCGAATTTCAATGGTATTTTATGATTTTAAAATAATTTTAATGAAAGATAGCGCAGAGAATATTTTGATTGGTTCTTGCACCTTAAAACATAGAAGTTTTATGCAAATTTTGAGATATATTTGATAGTTGTAAAAGATATATTTAAAAGAAAAGTTTATTACATGAAAACAAAAATTGGTATCTTAGGAATTGGTGGAGTAGGAGGCTATTTTGGTGGATTGCTAGCAAAGGTTTACAAGGATTCCGAAAATATAGAAATTATATTTATAGCCCGTGGTGAAACTCAAAACGCCATAGCACAAAATGGTCTAAAAATAACTACAGATACAACTGAAAGCATTGTTTTTCCTACCTTAGTCTCTAATAATCCAGCAAATATTGGAACGCTAGATGTGCTCATTTGTGCTACAAAAACATATGATATTGAAAGTAGTTTAGCATCTATAAAAGAATGTATCAATGCAGGAACTATGATTCTACCTTTATACAATGGCGTTGATGCAACGGAACGAATTCAAATACTATTTCCTGAAAACACAATTTTACAAGCTTGTGTTTACATTGTTTCTATGATTGAAGCACCCGGGATTATTAAGAAAATTGGGGCTTACGAAAAATTGTTTTTTGGTTCTACAACAATACCAATTTCAAAATTAGAAAGATTACAATCTATTTTTACACATGCAAAAATCGAAAGCTATCTCGTTGAAAATATCGAGGAAACGGTGTGGGAAAAATTTATTTTTATTTCGGCTTTAGCCTCCGCAACTTCGTATTTAAATCAAAATATTGGTGGTATTTTAAATATTCCTGGCAATAAAGAGCTATACATTTTATTATTAAATGAAATAGCTGCTGTTGCTTTGGCAAAAGGTATTAAGTTACCGAACGATATCATTGCTCAAACCATTACTAAACTCGAAAGAACACCACATAATAACACATCGTCGATGCATCGAGATTTTTTAGCCGGAAAAACTTCAGAAGTAAAATCACTAACAGAATATGTCGTTACCGAGGGGCAGAAATATGGAATTCCAACTCCAACGTATCAAACAATATTAAAAGAATTAACAGTGCAATTAAAAAAGAATTCGAAATGCTATTAAAAATCTCTACAAAGCAGTAAAACATTGCATCGCATCAGACATCTATTTAGTTCATATTGCATTCTATTGTAATAGCTTTCATTAAAGAGAGATGTACTTGCAGAATCTTGTGTTACGAAATTATTTTAAAACTATTCGTATTTACTCATTCAATTTATATTCAACTCTAATTATTTTTTTGTCTTATCTGAAAATTTAGCAATAATCGGTCGTTGGAAAAAGTTATTACACCTTTTTATCGCATTTCTAGAATTGTGTTTAAAGGAAGTGAGCAACTATACATCCATTTTTGTACCGTATCATTTTTGAAACTGAATTTACTTATATTTGTTGACCTTTAAAACATGAAAAAGTGACTCCAATCAACAAAAAAAAAATATTTAATGACCCTATTTACGGGTTTATCACTATACCAAATGCACTGATTTATGATTTAATTCAGCATCCATATTTTCAACGCTTACGTCGTATTTCACAAATGGGGTTGTCCTATTTAGTTTATCCAGGTGCCAATCATACCCGCTTTCATCACGCATTGGGCTGTATGCATTTGATGCAAAAGGCAGTTGATGTGCTTCGCTTTAAAGGTGTTGTTATTTCAGCAGAAGAGGAAAATGCCCTTTATATTGCTATTCTGCTTCACGACATTGGTCACGGACCGTTTTCGCATGCAATGGAAAAAAGTATTGTTGAAGATGTGCACCACGAAGAAATTTCTTTGCTATTCATGAATCAGTTAAATATTGAATTCAACGGACAATTAAGCTTGGCCATTCAAGTGTTTAAAGGAGAGTACAATCGTAAGTTCATGTTGCAATTGATTTCTAGCCAATTAGATATGGATAGAATGGATTATTTGAAAAGAGACAGTTTTTACTCTGGAGTGGCAGAAGGAAATGTAAACTCGGAGCGCCTCATTCAAATGATGAACGTGGTAGATGATTATTTAGTTATCGAAGAAAAAGGAATTTACTCTGTAGAGAAATTTTTGATGTCTCGAAGATTAATGTATTGGCAAGCGTATTTGCACAAAACAAGTTTGGTTGCCGAATTGATTTTGATGAAAATCTTAAAAAGGGCAAAAGAATTGACACTTAAAGGTATTGTACTTCCGTGTAGTGAACCGCTTTTGTTTTTTATGCAAAACAGAGTTTCATTACAAAATTTCGATGCCGCTACTTTAGATTTGTTCTCTCAATTAGATGATTTTGATATTATTGGTGCTTTAAAGACTTGGCAAAAACAGCCCGATTATATTTTGTCAACTTTAAGTAAAATGATCGTCAACAGGGATTTGTTGAAGATCAAATTGAGTAGCGAAAAAGTAGATTTAGACTATCTACAAGAATTGAAAGAACGATTTTCTACAGAACATCATATTTCTGTTACAGATACTAACTACTTTATTTTTAGGGGAAAAATCAAAAATCAAGCCTATAGTAAAGAGGCAGAACCAATCCGAATTTTGAAAAAAGATAGTACTGTTGAAGATGTTATTGAATCTTCTGACCAGCTGAATTTAAAATCGTTATCTAAGGCAGTGACTAAGTATTATCTATGTTTCCCAAAACAACTGTTATAAAAACAGCATTTAAAATCTATTTTTTTATATTTTTGTCGCGATGAAATTTACAGCAGAACAAATAGCGGGGATATTAGAAGGAGAGGTAATTGGTAATGCCAATGCCGAAGTTTCTACCTTATCAAAAATTGAAGAAGGAGCAGAAGGTTCTCTTACTTTTTTATCCAATCCGAAGTATCAAAATTATATTTATACCACAAAAGCTTCTATAACAATTGTTAATAAAAGTTTTGTAGCCGATGCTCCTGTTGAGACTACGCTTATAAAGGTAGACGATGCTTATGCTAGTTTTACCAAACTTTTAGAATTTTATAACGAAGTTAAATTAAAGAAGACTGGGATAGAACAGCCCTCATTTATAGCGGAAAACGCAAAATTGGGAACCAATACATATTTAGGAGCCTTCAGTTATATCGGGCAAAATGTTGTTTTAGGTGATAATGTCAAAATTTATCCAAATTGTTTCGTAGGTGATAATGTAGTAATTGGAGACAATTGTGTTGTTTTCGCTGGTGCAAAAATATATTCGGAAACAAGCATAGGAAACAATTGTACGATTCATTCCGGCGCTATCATTGGTGCAGATGGATTCGGTTTTGCTCCAAATCCAGATGGCACTTACACTAAGATTCCTCAAATTGGAAACGTAGTTATTGAAGATAACGTTGATATTGGATCCTGCACTACAATTGATAGGGCAACGATGGGTTCTACAATTATACGTAAAGGAGTAAAATTAGACAATCAAATACAAGTTGCTCACAATGTCGAAATTGGCGAGAATACTGTGATTGCGGCCCAAACAGGCGTAGCAGGATCAACCAAAATTGGTAAAAATTGTATGATTGGTGGTCAAGTGGGTATTTCTGGTCATTTGTCAATTGGCAATAATGTGCGCATTCAGGCACAATCAGGCGTTGGTCGCAATATAAAAGACAATGAAATTTTGCAAGGAAGCCCAACATTTGGATACAATGATTTTAGTAAGTCATACATTCACTTTAAAAACTTACCTAAAATTGTTGCAGAAATTGAAGAATTAAAAAAACAAATATTAAACCAAAAAAATGGAAACAATGGTTAAACAGAAGACCATCAAAAC
>CAZMHK010000059.1:0-17254 GCA_964566045.1 uncultured Flavobacterium sp. | reverse complement strand
TACCAATTTTAGTTTGGATTTGATTTGCAGTATAATTACTAGCAGCCCGATTCTTATTTGTATTTTTGTTCGTTTTCTTCAACCCTAAAAAGGACTATTTTTTCAATCAAATCATAAGGAATTGTTTGGTTTAACGGAAACTGTACAGATCCTTTTCCTTGCTTGTATTTTGACAACTCTTTACTAAATGCTGCGTGACCAGTTGGTGTGGCATAAAAGCCGATATGATTTTTGAATCCCGCAAAATACACTAGTGGTTTGCCGAATGTTTTGTAAGTAGGCATTCCGTAGGAAATACTTTCAACAGCTGTAGGCGCATTTTTAGTAATTATCAACTGTATATTCTCCAAAAGCAATTGCATCGCTTGAGGAAATGATTTTATGTATTCGTCTACAGATTGCAAATCAGTTTTCATGTTTTCTTTTCGTGATGATATTGGCGTTTGATATTGCTCGCATTAAATTAATATTTTTCTTACATTTATGAATTATTCTTCTGTATCGAAGCCGATTTTTTTTTTAGACTATTAACCAAAAACTGTTTTGGGTAGTTTTTATTTCTGGAGTTCAGCAATTAAATTGTCCATTTCAGAATTAATTTCAGTGATTGAAACTTTACTTCCATTTCCATAAAAGTATAAATCGTGAGATATTTTTACCAATTTCCCCATTTGCGTAAGTTTATCTGGAGACCAAGTTTTTCCCATTTTCACAGCTCCTCTATCGTCAGTTGTCAAAAAATAAAAGGATTCGCCATCCGTGTAATAGGGCTCTAATTCATAACTTTTAGTCTGTTTGGCTAATAGTTGGAATAAATACCCGATTTTATGATAAAACTTTTTATTAATTCTCCTTTTTTTTGTTTCGAATTTGACATTTTCCTTACCTTTTGCTCTCCAATAGTTCTCAGACAATGTAATAGAAATTAAAAAGTAATTTTGATTTTCCTTTTCAATTGAAAATGCATATTCTTTTGAAAATGATGGGATAGCGATAAATCTTGCGTACGGATTAGAGGACATTCCTTCAAAACACAAAGAACTTATGTTACGATAATAATTTTCTAAACCTCCTCCAACAAAAAAAGTCGCGGGTTCCAGATGTTGCTTTTGTCCAAAGCTAATTAAAGCATTGAAAAAAAGGAGAGCTAAAATTACTATTCTTTTCATCTTGGTTCTTAAATATTGCCAACAGCGTTTTTGTCTGTCGATGACTTTTATTAAAATACCAAAGCCACTTCTTCTAACCAACCTCTATAAAACGTATTTATTTAATTCCGAATGGTTTTGAGTTCAATTCATTTAGCCATTCCGTTCCATATTTTTGGTTCAAGTAATCAAAAATCATTTGATTATTTTCTGTTGTTTTTTTGAATGTCAAAGGATCAAGCACACAATTTTTTTTGATTACTCCAATACCATATTTCTCTTTGAATTTTAAATAGTCTTCGGGTATTGTGTTATCGATTCCGTGTAGTATAAAATTTAAAGTTCCTTTTGCTAAGCGGTTTTCTATTTGTTCAATGGTTAATTTACTATCCGAGTTCATAGCAAAAGAGCGTGTCTCAAGATTCTTTAATTCTGTTTTTTCCTTAAGCCGAATTGTAATTGTGTTTTTATTTTTATTTATCCTCGCCGGATAAAAAGTGTACGCTATAAAATCGTTTGAAACAAAACTGAATTGGTATTTCCCTTCTTCTGGTAAGGTGATTTTGAAACTTTCAGCTTTAGTAATTTTAGTTGTTTTGTTTAAAGTAATAATCGTAAACTCTCCCAATATTAACTCCTTACTTGTTAAGTTTTCAAAAACAACAGTTGCTTCAATTTCAGCTGCGAAAGCCATTGGAGTGCACAAGGCAAATAGCAAAGACAAAATCAGATTTCTCATAGGTTCTATTTTTTAATGATTATTGTTAAGTTGTATATTGTGTCATTTGGTTTTTAAATGTATGTCGTCACTTTTACTATTCTATTTTTATGAGACAATACTTAAAGTTTGTTTTCTCAATTACTGAAAAATCTCTCCAAGTTATTCCATAATCTTTTGATAAATCCAACTTATAAAAATAATCTTTTTTACATGTCCAATGTTCTTTTGAATTAATGTTATACCAAACATTGTTTTCGTCTAATTTGAATTTGGTTTTATCCATTTTCGTGTAATTCCAACTTAAATCATAACGATTAAGTAGAGCTTCATTGTGGAATGAAAAATGTTTGTCAAAATTATCTTTTTCAAAAACATTTTTTTCAAAATATGCGTTATCATTTGTGAGAATTAAAACATAACCATATTTAAAACTCAGATTCTTTGATTTATAATTTTCAATTCTATAAATATCTTTTCTAAAACTATATCTACCGACATCTTGAGCCCCATGCTCCGCTAAAATGTAATTTTCGTCATTCAGCGAAATGTTTGTTTTTCGTGTTTTATATTTCAGTTCGATTGGATAAGAATTGCCATTAGTATCAATAACCACTATATCGATCGGAGCTCGAACAGTTATTTTTTTACCATTTCGATTAATCATTTCTAATGCTACAGGTCTTTCGAGACGGATTTCTAATTCGGGATTAGTTTGTTTGATATTAAAAGCTAAAGCTAACTTTAAATCATCTTCAGAATGAAATATAGGCCTTTGATTTTGGAGTTCAATAATTGACTTTTCAAAAAAATCCATATTTAGTTTTTATTTAAGTTTACCTATTTTTCTGCGATGATGAAAAACGTTTTCATGCTACAACGGGTTTAGGTATATTAAGCTCAATATTTGGGTATGCAAAATCTTCTAAATGCAAAGCCATTTTCAAATTAAGTTTAAAACCTACAATTGCTTTTAGAGTGTATTATGAACAGTGATTTTATTTAATTCAATAACCAATGTATGCAATTCTCTATTTCTTGATAATGATATGGAAGCATATTTTGTAAGGTTGATTGTTCTAAAGTATTAGTGAAATTTGCCCACACCATTTCATTTTTATCAGTCAAGTTTAGATGATTTTCTATTGTTCCAAATTTCCAAATCCAAATGTTTTGAGCTTTCATTTTAGTAAAAATATTTTCTATATTTTGGGTCACATTTTGGCTTTGTGCTAAAATTGCAAACCCATCAGCTGCTGAAATTGAAGTGCCAGATTTAGTTGGCCAACCATCATTCCCAATAAAAATATTATTTGCTAATGCAATATTTCCAATTTCGATTAAACAAGCTGTAATATCAACATCTCCGACTTGTAGATATCCTTCGGATATTCCATTTTTTAATGCGAAGTCTAAATCAGCAATTGATTTTGTTGGTAAATCCATCGTAGATAATACCTGTATAGATTTTTTTATATTGCTTGAACCATCAAGCTTAACAAGTGCTGTTTTATGATGTAAAATAGTTTTTCCAGTAACTTTCTCTATAATTAATGGTAGTAATTTATTTTCTGTTTTACCTTCTACTAAAATTACTCTTTCTGAAAAAAGTATATTACTAGAATTACTTAAGGAATACATCAAAGTTAGTTGATGTTGTGCAGTTTGCTCAACTGTTGGAATTGCAGATTTTAATGTAGTTCTTTTAAATGTCCCCAATAAATCATTTTTTCTAACTAATACAGTATTTCCAACATCTTTTTGAGTAATCATAAATGGTGAATGAGTTGAGAAAATTACTTGATAACCTTGAATTGATAGAATACTAAGTGATTTTCTTAATATCTCAATTGCTTGAGGATGAAGATAAAGTTCAGGCTCATCAATTAGCAACAAAGTTGTTGTTCTATTTTGTTGAGCAATTAATTTCAAATCTGCCAAATGTCTAATTAATGTCATTTGGATTGACCTTTGCGCACCGTGACCTAGTGAGCTTACATCTTTTGGATTAGGAAGAAGATTTTCATACACTTTTATTGTTCCTTTTTTAAATACCTCTTTTAATTCTGGTGTTGGTATATGAACTTTTACCGTTATCTCAGGGAAAAAAGCATCTAATTTTTCATTAATTTCTTGGTCAAAAGTTATTAATTCAGGTGCACGATGAATACCTTCTGCATCTAAAATTTGTTTCAATCCTTCTAAAGCTGTATTTACTTGCTGTCCATATTGAACTTCAATTGGTCCAATAATTTCAGCAAGTAATTTACCGATAGTTGATGTTGTGCTTGAGCGTGAAATATCTTCTTCAGAATTTTCCATAGCACCAATATGAATTGGATCAGGAAATAAATCTTTTATAGCATTGTCAATTCCAGCTGGATTATTTTGCCAAGTTATTCCATCGTTTGGATCAAGTACCATTAACTTAATTTGAGCAACCGTTTGACCTGGCGTTTCTTGAATTCTTTTTATTGTCAAAGTTTCATTTTGAAGAAATGGCTCTATCCTAGCTCGGTGAGTTTGCTCAATATTATCTAGAATGTCAACGGTGATACCGTCAATTTTGGCAACCATGATTATTGGTTGAGTAATGTCGTTAAAACACGAAGCACTTAATGAACTTTTTCTTAAAACCCATTTTATTGCTTCTAATATGTTAGATTTTCCTGCATTATTGTAGCCTACAAGTGGAGTAAAGTCTGAAAGTTCAAACTCTTGATTTCTTATTGATTTAAAATTTTCAATATGAATTTTACTTATGGTATGTCCCATTTTTCTGTGTATGTGTGTGTGTGTCTGTAGCGACATTATTGTTTCTAACTAACCTAAAGTTTAGTCAATACCAAACCTATTATCCCACAATTGGGTAACGATGTCTGGCAAACGCTATACTATATTTATCCCCAAATATATAAATAATTAGTTACAAATCATGAAACTATGTTTACATCAAAAGAATAGTTTTCATACTTGTATAAAGGGAAACTATCTTGAAATACGCACGCTCTAGCCCAGATAGCAGTGGAAATCCTTATGCGCCGGCTTTCGGCGTATAAGATTGTAACGTAAAGCTGGATCAAGCTCCTAAAGAAAAGTTTAATGGTTGAATTGGGTATTTGATTATTAGAAAACCTTAGCAACTTTGTATCTTTGCCGCTTAGAACCTTTTTAAGAAAAATTATGCGCATTGATATTGTTACCGTTTTGCCTGAGTTGTTACGAAGCCCGTTTGAAGCTTCGATTATGAAACGCGCTATTGATAAAGGTTTGGTGGAAGTTCATTTTCATAACCTGCGCGATTACACGACTAACAAACAAAAAAGCGTTGACGATTATCCATACGGTGGTGGCGCTGGAATGGTGATGACGGTGCAACCTATTGATGCGTGCATTACGCACCTAAAAAGCGAGCGTACCTATGACGAGGTAATTTACATGTCGCCCGACGGTGAAACGCTCAACCAGAAAATGGCAAATACGATGTCATTATACGAAAACATTATTATTTTGTGTGGCCACTACAAAGGCGTTGACCAACGTGTGCGCGATCATTTTATTACCAAAGAAATTTCTATTGGCGATTATGTTTTATCTGGTGGTGAATTGGGAGCTTTGGTATTATCTGATGCTTTAATTCGGTTGATTCCTGGTGTTTTGAGTGATGAAACTTCAGCTCTGACTGATAGTTTTCAAGATGGCTTACTTTCGGGACCTATCTATACACGACCTGCAGACTACAAAGGATGGAAAGTGCCTGAAGTTTTAACGAGTGGTAACTTTGCCAAAATTGATCAATGGCGCGAAGATATGGCCTATGAGCATACTAAAAATAGAAGACCGGATTTGTTGGAAGATTAGGATAGTGCGCAGTCACAGTGGGCAGTCGCAGTTTTCGAGTTATCTGGAAAAGTGGACAGTCTGCAGTCACAGTAGGCAGTCGCAGTTTTTGAGTTAATGATAAAAGTGGACAGTCTGCAGTCACAGTAGGTAGTCGCAGTTTTTGAGTTAATGATAAAAGTGGACAGTGCGCAGTCACAGTTTTCAGTTTTCAGTCGCAGTTCTTGAGTTAATGATAAAAGTAGACAGTGGGCAGTCCCAGTGGGCAGTCGTAGTTTTTGAGTTAATGACAAAAGTGGACAGTGGGCAGTTGCAATGGGGAGTCTTTGTTGGTATTTTTAGTAATTTTACCACACAACACAAACTATAAACTGAGAATATAAACTGAGACCGTAAACTGAGACTATAAACTGAGACTGAATACTGAGACTGTAAACTGACTACTAAAAAAAAGCAATTTAAATAATTAAAATCATGGATTTCAAAGAATTAGTTGCGTTTCAGAAGTCGTTTACCCTAGCAATGAATATCTTTAATTTATCAAAATCTTTCCCAAAAGAAGAAAAATACGCTCTTACAGATCAAGTGCGCCGTTCCTCAAGAAGTGTTTCTGCCAATATTGCAGAAGCATACAGGAAAAGGCGCTACCCTAATCATTTCATCAGTAAATTAACGGACAGCGATGCTGAGAATTCAGAGACAAGTGTATGGCTTGAATTTGCATTAAAGTGCGAGTATATAGACCTAGCAACGTTCACTGAATTAAATAACCAAACCATCGAAATTGGAAAGTTAATTAATTTCATGATCAACAATCCAGGTAAATTTGGTTGCAAAATTTAATTCTCTCACTACACTACATTACTATATTTTGACAAGAAACTGTAACTGATTACTGTGACTAATTACTGCAAACTGAAACTGAATACTGAAACTGAATACTGTAAACTGAGACTGATTATTGTGACTGATTACTGTGACTGAGACTACAAACCAAGAACTTCTAAACTTTAAACAAGAAAAACTTTAAACTTTAAACATTTTTATTTACTTTTGCGCCAACATTAAGTTAACCTCTGGCGAGATCCGTGAATGTTAACCTAAATTAAACCATTATAAAATAAAATCATGGCAGATTTATTGAAATTCGTTCAAGACGAGTTTGTAACAAGAAAAGATTTCCCAGTTTTTGCAGCTGGAGACACAATCACTGTTTACTACGAAATTAGAGAGGGTGAAAAAACAAGAACTCAGTTCTTTAAAGGTGTGGTTATTCAAAGAAGAGGTTCAGCTAACACTGAAACTTTCACCATCCGTAAAATGTCTGGTGCAATTGGAGTAGAGCGTATTTTCCCTGTGAACTTACCTGCATTACAAAAAATTGAAATCAACAAAAAAGGTGCAGTTCGTAGAGCTAGAATTTTCTACTTCAGAGAACTTACTGGTAAGAAAGCAAAAATTAAAGATAAAAGAAGATAGTTTTATCTCTTTGAATCATAAAAGTCCCAACTCGTTTTGGGACTTTTTTTTGCTCTAATTTTAGCAAATCCATTACCAAACAAACACCAAAGGCAGGTTTAAATATCACAATCCAAAACGAACCCGTTATAATCTGAAAATTCATGTTTTTCTCGAGTAATTCGGGCCTCAATTACATCTGATTTTCATATCTTTGTGCGCCTTATTTCAAGAATAAACCTTTAAATAAGCTACTTTTAACGCTATTGGATTATAAAAATAAAAAAATGACACAGAAATCAAAGATTTTTTACACGCTTACTGACGAAGCGCCATTATTGGCCACTTATTCATTTTTACCTATCGTTCAAGCCTTTACAAGCACGGCTGCTATCGAAATTGAAACAAGAGACATTTCATTAGCAGGCAGAATTATCGCCAACTTCCCTGAGTTTTTGACAGATGATCAAAAAACCAGCGATGCTTTGGCTGAACTAGGTCAATTAGCTACTACGCCAGAAGCAAACATCATAAAATTACCAAATGTATCAGCCTCTGTGCCACAATTGAAAGCTGCTATTGCTGAGCTTCAGGCACACGGATACGCTGTTCCTAGTTATCCAGAAGAACCACAAAACGATGCAGAAGCGGCTATCAAAGCTAAATTTGCTAAAATTTTAGGATCTGCGGTAAACCCTGTTTTACGTGAAGGAAACTCTGACCGTAGAGCACCAAAAGCAGTTAAAAATTATGCAAAAGCAAACCCACATAGTATGGGTGCTTGGAGTGCAGACTCAAAAACATACGTAGCATCAATGGAAAGTGGTGATTTTTACGGAAGTGAAAAATCAGTTACCATTACTACTCCAACTGACGTAAAAATTGAATTGGTTGCTGAAGATGGTTCGACTACAATATTAAAAGCGAGTACGCCATTAAAAGCAGGCGAAATCATTGACACTGCTGTACTGAATGTAAACGCATTAAAATCATTTGTAGCGAAAACGATTGCTGATGCTAAAAAACAAAACATCTTGTTATCAGTACACTTGAAAGCGACGATGATGAAGGTATCTGACCCAATCATTTTTGGCGCTATCGTAGAAGTTTACTTTGCAGATGTGTTCGAAAAATACGCAACTTTATTCCAAGAACTAAACATCGATACTCGCAACGGTCTTGGCGATGTTTATGCTAAAATCGCTGGGAATCCACTGCAAGCTGAGGTAGAAGCCGCATTAAACGCTGCTATCGAAAATGGTCCTGCATTGGCAATGGTAAACTCTGATAAAGGAATTACCAACTTACATGTTCCATCTGACGTAATTGTAGATGCCTCTATGCCAGCTATGATTCGTACTTCTGGACAGATGTACAATAAAGAAGGAAAACAACAAGACACTGTTGCGCTTATTCCAGACCGCTCTTACGCTGGTGTATATACTGCCACTATCGATTTTTGTAAAAAACACGGTGCTTTTGACCCAACTACCATGGGAAGTGTTCCTAACGTAGGTTTGATGGCTCAAAAAGCAGAAGAGTACGGATCACACGATAAAACTTTCCAAATTACAACCAACGGAACTGTTCGTGTTGTGGATACAAATGGCATTGTTTTAATGGAACAAGCCGTTCAAACTAATGATATCTTTAGAATGTGTCAGGCAAAAGATGCTCCTATTCAAGACTGGGTAAAACTAGCCGTAAACAGAGCGCGTTTGTCAAGTACTCCAGCCGTTTTCTGGTTGGATGACAAAAGAGCACACGATAGAGAATTGATCGTAAAAGTAAATCATTACTTGAAAGATTTTGATACAACTGGTTTAGACATTCGCATCTTGAATCCAGTTGATGCTACTCAATTTACGTTAGATAGAATCGTACAAGGTTTAGATACTATCTCAGTTACTGGAAACGTATTACGTGATTACCTAACTGATTTATTCCCAATTTTAGAAGTTGGAACTTCTGCTAAAATGCTTTCTATCGTTCCGTTAATGAACGGTGGTGGATTGTTTGAAACGGGTGCAGGTGGATCAGCTCCAAAACACGTTGAGCAATTTACAGAAGAAGGATATTTACGTTGGGATTCATTGGGAGAATTTTTAGCACTAGGAGCTTCATTAGAGCACTTAGGTCAAACTTTAAACAATACCAAAGCCATTGTACTAGCAGAAGCTCTTGATCTTGCTACTGAGAAATTTTTAGCGAACGACAAATCACCTGCACGTAAAGTAGGTGGAATTGACAACAGAGGATCACACTTTTACTTGGCAATGTACTGGGCTGAAGCTTTGGCATCACAATCAAAAGATGCTGAATTGCAAGCTACTTTTGCTCCAATTGCAGCAGAACTTTTGAGTAACGAAGCTACAATTAACGCTGAATTAATTGCAGCACAAGGAAAAGCGCAAGAAATTAAAGGTCATTACCACCCAATTCCGGAATTGACTAGCAAAGCAATGCGTCCGAGTGCAACATTCAATGCTATTATCGCAAAAATCGCATAATTAAATGTACAAATAAGGATACCTTTAAAAGACAACTCACCGAGTTGTCTTTTTTTATTAGTAATACCTTAACATCCGTTATAATAAAATTAAGAATACAAAGTTTGTTCTTTGTAGCTTATAATTCGTTAAACAACTTTTTATGGATTTTATGAAAAAATACCTATTGCTCTTCCTTTTGTTTAGTGCTTTGCCAGCTTTGGCGCAAGATAAATTCACATTGAGCGGAACTGTGATTGATGCCAATAGCAATGAAACGTTGATTGGAGTAAATGTCGTGGTTACCGAGCTAAAAACGGGCGTGACTACCAATGAATATGGCTTTTACTCGATTACATTACCCAAAGGCACATATACCTTACAAGTGAGTTATTTGGGATACAAAACCATTGAGCAAACTTTAAATCTGAATCAAAACGTTAAAAATAATTTCAATTTATTTGGCAATGAAACAACTTTGAAAGAAGTTATCATTACCAGTAATAAAACCAAGATCGACATCAAAAAACCCGAAATGAGTGTCAATAAACTCTCGATTGCAGCCATTAAAAAAATGCCTGTTGTTCTTGGTGAAGTAGATGTTTTAAAATCTATTTTGTTATTACCAGGAGTTACGAATGCTGGCGAAGGCGCTTCTGGTTTTAACGTTCGTGGTGGTGGTGCCGATCAAAATTTAATTTTACTAGACGAAGCGACCATTTTTAACTCCTCGCATGTTTTTGGTTTTTTCTCCGTTTTCAATCCAGATGCCATAAAAGATTTAAAACTGTACAAAGGCGGAATTCCAGCGCGTTTTGGAGGAAGAGCTTCCTCGGTTTTAGATATTTATCAAAAAGATGGCAATAGTAAAGATTTTCATGTCAATGGAGGAATCGGTTTAATCAGCAGCCGCATTCTTGCCGAAGGACCATTGGTAAAAGATAAAGGTTCGTTTTTGATTGGTGGTCGCAGCTCGTATGCCCATCTATTTTTAAAACTTTCCGAAGAACAAAAAGACAACGCCGCTTATTTTTATGACCTCAACACCAAGTTAAGCTACAAACTAAATCCCAACAACAGTTTGTATTTATCTGGCTATTTTGGTCGTGATGTTTTCAGTGATAGAGATAGTTTTTCCAACATCTACGGAAACACCACCGTGAACTTGCGATGGAATCATTTATTTTCTGAAAAATTATTCTCGAACCTTTCCCTAATATACAGCGATTACTATTACGGTTTAGATCTTGATTTTGTTGGTTTCAATTGGGATTCTGGTATTAAGAACTATAATATCAAATACGATTTCAAAAACTATATTTCGGATAAGTTCAAATTGAATTATGGAATGAACAGTATTTATTACGAGTTCAATCCGGGAACTATCAGACCATCCAAACCTGATTCTGGAATTAACTTTGCACAATTAGATAAAAAATACGCTTTCGAACCTGCATTATACCTCAATGCCGATCACGATATTAGCAACAAAATTTCACTTTCTTACGGATTGCGCTACAGTATGTTTTACCGTTTGGGTGCATCGGATGTTAATCTTTACCAAGACAACAATCCGGTATTGTTTAATCCTGAGTTGAAAATTTATGAAAAAGCAACGCCTATCGGTAAAAAATCGTTTTCTCGAAACCAAGTAATTGAGAGCTTCAACTACCTTGAACCACGATTTTCTGCTGCTTATCAAATAAATGATGAACAATCTATAAAAGCGAGTTACAACCGCATGGTGCAGTATTTGCAACTCATCTCAAATACCTCATCTCCTACTCCACTTGATATTTGGACACCAAGTGATAATTTCATCAAGCCTCAAATTTCTGATCAAGTTGCCTTAGGATTTTTCAAAAATTTCAGCAACGACCAGTATTCTTTTGAAGTAGAAACCTACTATAAAAAAGTACAAAACCGTTTGGATTATATTGATGGAGCCGATTTGATTGCCAACAATGCAATCGAGCAAATCATTCTTAACGGGCAATTACGTTCGTACGGACTAGAACTTTTACTTCGTAAAAATGAAGGAAAACTGAACGGTTGGATCTCTTATACCCTATCACGTTCAGAGCAACAAACACCCGGACGAACTCCGCTTGAAACCGGCATCAATAACGGTCAGTGGTACAATTCTGTTTATGACAAACTGCATAACCTGGCCGTTACTTCTTCCTACACCTTAAATGACAAATGGTCTTTTGGAGCTAATTTTGCATTACAAAGCGGTCAACCAGTAACCTTCCCAACGGGACAATACGAGTACTTGGGCATTGTGGTTCCTAGTTATGGCTTACGCAACAAAAATAGATTGCCAGCGTACCACCATTTAGATATTGCTGCGACTTTAACACCAAAAAGCAATAACAATCGCCAATGGAAAGGCGAATGGGTTTTTAGTATTTACAACCTATACAACAGGCGCAACGCAGCATCTATTAATTTCAGGCAAAACGCGGACACAGGCGCCAATGAAGCCGTTCGCACCTCTATTTTTGGAATAGTTCCTGCTGTGAGTTATAATTTTAAGTTCTAAATTCTTTTTGACACCATGAAATCAACAACAAATATTCTCAAACAAAGCTTTCTTTTTCTTGCACTTGCACTCTCCTTTTTGGTAAGTAGTTGCGAAGATGTAATTGCAGTTGACTTAGATGAAGCTGCTCCAAAATTAGTGATCGAGGCAGCTATCAACTGGCAAAAAGGCACCTCTGGAAATACCCAGAAAATAAAATTGACTACTACAACTGGTTTCTACAGTGCCCAAATACCAAAAGTAAGTGGCGCAAATGTGACTATCAGAAACAGTCAAAATACGGTTTTTGTTTTCAATGAAGTTGGAACAACAGGCGAGTACGTTTGTAGCAATTTTGCACCAGTAATTAACGAAACTTATACTTTAACCATCATCAATAACGGCAATACCTACACCGCAACGGAGACCCTGAAAGCGGTCGCACCAATTAGCCGACTCGAACAAAACAACCAAGGCGGTTTTACAGGAAACGAAAAAGAAATTAAAACCTACTATCTTGATCCTGCCGGCGAACCTAATTATTACCTGTATAAATATTCGTACTCAAACCAACGCAAGTCAGACTTTTACGTAGACCGTGACGAATTTTTTGATGGCAACGAGTTTTTCAGTATTTCGCAAAACGATGAACTAAAAAAAGACGACAAAATCGAGGTTACTCATTACGGCATTTCTCGCGCCTATTACAACTACATGAGCGTGCTCGTGAGCATTGCAGGCAACAGCGGCGGCGGCCCATTTCAGTCACCACCGGCAACTGTGCGCGGCAACATTGTCAATACCACCGCTCCTGAAAATTTTCCACTAGGCTTTTTTAGTCTAAGCGAGATTGCAGTTGCCAATTACACCGTACAATAATTAGTAGCTTATCCAGCTGTTCATTACAACCCACAACCGCTCTTGAACTGTTTTGTAGCTTGTATAAGGAGCTTCCTTTGGTCGCTCTTCTACAAGCACAAAACAAATGTTCAAGAGCGGTTCTTGGTTTTCATTTCCATCTGGGCTAGGGCATTCGGCAATAACAGAACTTTTAGTTACTTTTACAATCCTATTTCAAAACTGTAACACATGTCTTCACATCATATCGTTCGAGACGATCAAGAACCTGCTTTAATCATTGCCAATGGTGCCGCCTGTAATCGGGAACTTTTAGGACAGTTGCTAGAGTGGTCTCCTCTTGTGATTGTATTGGACTCCGCAATGGAGCGCGTGATGGAATTGAATATAAAAGTTGATGTTTTGTTGGGCGATTTCGATCGTGATTTCAATACAGAGCGGTACCAAACCTTGCAATACCCAATTGATATCATTCATACGCCAGACCAAAACAAAACCGACCTCGAAAAAGCTTTTGATTACCTAATTGAACGCAAAATTCCCGCTGTAAATGTAGTTTGGGCCACCGGACGTCGAGCCGATCATACCATAACCAACATTACTAACATTGTCCGTTACAAAGACCTTATTAAAATTGTAGTACTTGACGACCATTCGAAAATTTTCCTTCTACCACGACAATTCGAAAAATGGTACACGGCCAACACTCCTATTTCTCTCATTCCCATTGGTGAAGTTTCAGGAATTCATTCCAGCAATTTGTATTATCCATTGCAAAATGACACCCTCACTATTGGATACCGAACCGGTAGCAGCAATCACGTGGCCAAAGATGGACTAGTAAGTATTTCGCACCAATCAGGCGATTTATTGTTAATGGAATGTATTGATTAGTGTACGTAACTGTTTAAAAATGAGGAAAATATAAAGACCAAATTGATCAAAAGAAGAAACATTAATTTAATTTATAAAATGAGCTTTATTTTAATCAATGAGGGATAAAAATGAAACGCAAATTTTTAAAACTTAAAAATACAAATATTGTAAATTGAGAATTGAAGTATAAAAACAGAAGTCTGGCAAAATTTAATGAATTTGACAATTCAAATTTGAAACTTACTGAAAATAAATGATAAAATTAAACCAAAGAATACTTTTGATCGTCTTATCCATATTAGTTTGTGTTTTAGAATTAACATTACTAATAAACTTATTTCCACAGACAGGTTTAAGTCGAATTGTCTATATACCTTTTTGGATTGTTATAATTTTCTTAATCACATTAAGTCTGACAAAAAATAAAAAAACGTTTAAAAAAGTATTGACCAATTTGGTAATAAGTCACTTAATAGTATTTTATCTAATGCTATGGAGTTGGCCTCAATCATCCGCAAAACATAAAAACTTAGTTGAGGAGTTTTATCAAAAGGTTTGTAAATAAACAGCTGCAGCGCTAAAAGCTACTTCAATCGCCTTGGTCACTTGGCTTTAAGCAGAACTAGTTTTGTATTTAACTGCAAACTAGTTAACGAAAAATTGATTTTACTTTAGAACAGAAAATCTTTATCTTCAGAATCTTTACTACAACTTTAAAATAGCATCTCTCACGATGTCGTAATGACTCCACGGAATAAAATGATTGGCATTTTCAATCACAATGGCATTTAAACTTGCTGCATTGCTAAAATTTTCTTTCATAAAAGCAACATTACTAAACGGTACCAAATCATCTTTTGTCCCGTGAATAATTGTAACTCCTGATGTGATCTTGGGCAACTTTGGTTTCAAAGCGATCAAATCTTTTTTCAACCACCACAATTCGTCGTTTGATGGTCGTAACGCACCCGGAATCAAATACCGTAAAGGTGGCGAAAGGATCACAGTGCGCCATTTTTCTGGCTTCTCGGCAGCAGGATCGAGCGAGCCCGCTAAAATAACTAAGTGTTTGTATCGATTCGGATAATCCGCTGCAAGTTGCGCTATAACGGGTCCGCCCATCGAATGACCAATCAAGACAACCTCTTTTTGATTACTCATCTTGGCAATAAATTGGGCAATGTACTTCGACTGAACAGCTAAGTTTTCAGCCATCCCAAAATCGCTGTACCCAAAACCCGGACGATCAATCGCAATCATTCGGAATTTTTTCAGCAATAAACTATCTTTTAAATAATCCTTGTAGGCGTTCCAACTTCCTGGCGAACCGTGAATAAAAAACAGCGTAGGTTTCGCAACATCACCAGTTTGAATATAATGTATTTGGTGGCCGTCTATAGTAAGGTACTTATCTTGAAATTGCGTTCCGCTTTCTGTAAAAAACTGCTTTGTTTCATTGGCACTGTAGCGCATTCGCATACACGACTGACTCATTACCACATAGCTCAAAAATAAGATATAGGCAACGTAGCGTTTTTTAAATCGGAATCGGTTCAACGTAAAATTCATTAGTGTTTTTGTTATAAAAGTAACCGTTTTTTATGGCAACTAAAAGCCTTGCCGCTACAATTTTTACATCAACTTAAAATGCTATTTTCTCTTAAACAACCGCCTAACCATTTACAAGTTAGGATTGACTATCTTTGCACTGAAATTAAAAAAATGAAAGCAACAACAAGCATCCTTAAAACAAATTTACATCCTCGAAATCTTGATCGTGAAGGGTATAATTTTGAACAATTGTCGGCCGTAAATCCTGAGCTTAGCCAGCATGTATTTGTGAATGAACATCAAACACAAACCATCAATTTTAGCGATCCTCTAGCCGTAAAGGCGCTCAATAAAGCACTGCTTGCTTTTCATTTTAACATCAAAAATTGGGACATACCAGCTCAATACCTTTGTCCGCCAATTCCGGGTCGTGCAGATTACATTCATTACCTAGCCGATCTTTTGGCTTCAAGTAACAACGGGGCAATCCCTGAAGGTGATACGGTGCTCGGACTTGACATTGGCGTAGGTGCCAATTGCATCTATCCTATTTTAGGAAACGCAATTTATGGTTGGAATTTTGTCGGTACCGATATTGACCTTACAGCAATTGAAAACTGCAGTAGCATTTTGAGTGACAATCCAAAACTTGGTGAAGCCATCAGTTTACAACAGCAAACGGAGCCACGATTTGTTTTTAAAAACATCATCACTCCCGAAGATCGTTTTACATTTACGATTTGTAATCCGCCTTTTCATGCTTCGGCAGATGAGGCTACCAAAAGCAGTCTTCGAAAAGTGAACACACTCGAAAAATCAAAAACAAAAGAACTCGTTCTTAATTTTGGCGGCCAAAATGCCGAATTATGGTGTGCTGGTGGCGAATTAGGATTTTTGACCCAAATGATTTTTGAAAGTGCCAAATACCCAATGCAATGCTTGTGGTTTACCACTTTGGTCTCTAAAAAGGAAAATCTTTACAGCTTAAACAAAACTTTACAAAAAGTAAGTGCTGTAACGGTAAGAACCATTGACATGGCTCAAGGCCAAAAAACAAGTCGAATTTTAGCTTGGACTTTTCACAGCGAAGCCCAACAAAAAGCGTGGAAATTTTAGTTTTTAAAAACCGTTTGTCAAATTCCTTAGTATCTTTGTGAACTAGCACTGTACCCACATGAAGTTCCAAGTAGTATCCGATTACCAGCCCAAAGGCGACCAACCTGTAGCCATTCAAAAATTAGCACAAGGTATTATTGATGGCGATCCTTTTCAAACCCTTTTGGGAGTTACAGGATCCGGAAAAACGTTTACAGTAGCCAATGTAATTCAAGAGGTGCAGCGTCCGACCTTGGTTTTGGCACACAACAAAACCCTAGCGGCACAGTTGTACTCTGAGTTCAAACAGTTTTTCCCGAATAATGCGGTTGAATATTTTGTATCCTACTACGATTATTATCAGCCAGAAGCTTTTATGCCGGTTACCGGAGTTTTCATCGAAAAAGATTTATCTATTAATGAGGAATTGGAGAAAATGCGTATGTCGACAACGGCTTCGCTACTTTCTGGTCGTCGCGATATTTTAGTCGTGGCATCGGTATCTTGTTTGTATGGTATCGGAAACCCAATTGAATTTCAGAAAAATTTAATTCCGCTTGAGCGCGGTCAAATGATTTCGCGAACTAAATTGCTACATCAATTAGTACAAAGTTTGTATTCTAGAACGGAAGCCGACTTTAATCCGGGCAGTTTTAGAATTAAAGGTGATACTGTTGATGTGTATCCAAGTTATGCT
>CAZMHK010000058.1:0-17750 GCA_964566045.1 uncultured Flavobacterium sp. | reverse complement strand
TAAAATATCAAGGTAAAAATATTAAACCATATTTTGGTGAAATAGTTTCAAACAAAGTTCCATATATCGTAAAATAAGATTGAAAACTCTCGCATGAACTCAGACGATACAAGTGTAGCGGTGGAACATAGACAATTTGGCGCTAGAGGAAAATTGTGTAAATAACAACAAAATGGAGTGGCAACAGCTTTACCTACAGATGGTACCGCTACAAAGTTACTCTTTTTTGATCGTGGTTATACAAGTCATGAACACCTTTCGGAAGTAGGATTGATTCACATGAACGGTCGTTTGTATGATACTGTTTTACGTTCTTTTATAATGCCAGATAATTTTATCCAGCAACTAGAGAATACCCAAAACTATAATCGCTATGCATATGTGTTGAATAACCCATTAATGTATACGGATCCTAGTGGGGAAGAGTTTATATCGATTGGTTTGGCTATTCTGATCGGAGCAGGAGTCTCGGCATTGACCTATACAATGACAGCTTTATTGGCAGATGTCCCTTTTAGTTTGGGCGGATTGTTGAAGGCAACTTTTATTGGTGCTGCGAGCGCTACAGTTACTTTTGGGATTGGTAGTGCGGCTAGTTCTATGTTTAGTACGCCGGCAATGGGCTTCTGGCAAGGAGCTTATCAAGGTGCAATCATTGGTTCTATTTCTGGAGCAGGCGGCGTAGTTGCAAATGCTATATTTATCGGAAATAATTTAACTTTGAAAGCAGTATTAGGTGGCGCAGCAACTGGAGCACTGTTAGGAGGTGCAATTGGAGGGGTACGAGGAGGTATTAAAGCAGATAAGGCGGGTTTAAATTTTTGGAAAGGAGTAGGTTCTGTGACCTCGGATATAGCAATTCCTCCTTCAATCCCTTTATCTAGTGCACAATATGGTAATAATGCAGAAATGAGAGCAGATTATGACACAAACATAGGAAGTGTTGATGGTATGACTTTGGCTGATGTAGAAAATAAAGTGAATAATTCTGTTTATCTCGGAAACGAAAACAACCTAGCAAAAGGTTATAATTTGGATGCGAGTGGTAACATAACAAATTCGAGCGGTCAAAATGTGCCAGGTTATACTTCTGCTTTTAAAAAAACTTGGTACGGAAAACTATCTAGTCAAACTACTATTGCACCTTCAACTAAAGGATATTCCTTGATAATTAAAAATATGATATTTAAACACGAATTTATGCATGCTTGGCATTGGAGTTCTGGATTTAACAATTTTGAAGCCTACAGTGAGAGATCAACTTCTATGTTTAGCGAAGTATATTCTAAAGCTTATGGATTTAATTACTCTCCCCAAAATACTGGAAATTATCCCGCACAATACAGTTGGAAAAATTTTAAAAAAATAGTACCATTATGGATAAAATAGCTAAAATGTTTTTTTTATTATGTCTAATCACAGTTTCTTGTTCCAAAAAAATAAATTATGATGAGAACATAAATAATATAAAGCTAGTAATAGGAAAAAAAATTTCTATTGACTTCAATAAAGAAGAGATACGTCTGGAACACGAAGGATTAATATATAAGGATACAATAGTATTTACTGATAATGAAAAGCGTCAAGTAATTAGTCTTTTTGAAAAATATGATTTGGGTAGTAAATCAGGTAAATTTTGGTATATCGACGAAAATTCAACTACAGCTGATTTACACGATGAGTTGCTTTTAACAAGCAATCATAAAGTCAAATCAAATTATTATATAAACGAGTATCACCATGTAAGTAACTCTTTAATTGAAAATGATGAAGATAAGATTGTAAAAATTAGAAATTTACTAAAGATGATAATCGAAAAAAAGCGTAGTTACAAAAAAGCAAACGATACATTAAAAGTCTTTGTAAAGAGAAGGCCTGTCTTACTAATGTAAGTGTAAATTACATGTTAGTCCGAGCAAAAATTACTAGAAAGGCTAGCCCGATGCCTCTGTCTCATGCCCAGAAGCGCTATCATACAAAGCAAAATTAAAGTACATCCTTAAATGAGTTATAGTTTTTTGTTTTGGGTAAAATACCAACGCTGCTTTTCAAGCCGTCGAACATGTGACTTTTGAAGCAACTATGACAGCTATAAGTTATGGGAAGTTTTGGAGTTGGTGGTTTTAATCAATTTATAGAAAATGTTAATTTTGCTTGTGCAGATGCTTAAAAGATAAAGTTTAAAGGATGAAATTAAAAATAAATTATATTAGTCAAATTGAGTCCATGAAGCATTTAATAATTCTTTCTGTGGCTTATCTTGCTTTTTTGTTTTATGCAATTGGACTTTCCGATATCGAAACTATAGTTTACTTGATGTTTCCGTTTATTATTATTTTTATTTTACCCGTTCTAGTTATTCACGTAAATTATTTTCTAAACAGTACTAGTAGAATTTGGTACAGCTTTGAGGTAAATTCTATAGTTGCAATAGACGGTCAAGAGAAAACAATATATGATAACACTGAAATAGAATCGATTTTTATTTTTGCAACTCCTAACAGATTAAAAGATTCTGCTACCAGCTCCTTCCCATTCGAAGATTATCATTATGTAAAAATAAAATGCAAAAGCGGACAAGTAATTATTTTGACATCTCTACACTCATACAATCTAGATAAACATATTCAAAAATACTTTGAAGCGGCTAAAATTCAAAAGATTCCTCGGCTATTTCCTTTAATCGCCAAATAGTTTACACGCTACGAAGTCTACTCAAGAAAAACTGCGCAAACATCTTTAACTTTGCGCACTTTTTTTTTAATTTCTTGATAATCTCTAATCTCTTAAAAGTTACCCGACATGAAATCCTATTTATTCGGACTTGCAATTTTAACTTTTAATTTTCTCCCTTTAATTCTGACCACAGCTTCTCGAAGTATTCAAAATAAAACCTACTCAAAGACAGCGGGCAACTGGGAGATTTGTTCCAGCCACTTAAATTATTTTAAAAAAGCGTTCTAAGAAACACTGATCTGTGGTCCAAATGTCTCTAATTATGCACCCAGTTAATTAATAAACATAATTTTTTAATTAGTACGCAAACAATTATATTTGAAAAATAGGTAATCTTTCGTGTAGTATATGTCCAATTTTCATGGTTATTACTTGAATAGAGCCGTGTTGTAATCGCTTTATTTTCATTAATTAAGTAAGTAGGTACTCGTTACAAACGAACACCAGAGGGACAGATAGAATTTCATTGTTCGTGTTGCACATGCACCGAATCTCTAGTTTTTTAGCTGATGGCTTTTTTTTTAACTTCAATTATTTTCTCAAATTCAGAATATCTTTTCAGAGCAGTTTCTTTATTCAAATGTCCTGGAAAATTATGTAATATTTTTTCATATTCTATTTTTCCCAAAACTTTACAGATATATGCCTCATGAACAAAATTTAAATAATTAATTATGTTACTTAAACATTCGTGAAATGTTTTGAAATCAATATCCGCATTAATAAAAGTTTCAACATCGTGATAATTCGCTTTTATTCGTAATCGATACATTATATTCAATATTGTTGTTTCAGGAATTGTTTTATAGATTAAATCCCAATGATATTTTGAAAATGATTTTCTAAATTCACCTTTAGCATTTAAAAATTTTATGTCATTATTGCTTTTTAACTTTTCTCTTTTGTTCTCAGCAATTTTTCTTCGGGTTGATTTAAGAAACAATGCGATTTGTAATTGAGCTTCATCTAATGACTGTATTCTAGTTAAACCGCAATAATCCTTTGGAAATTTTTTAAAATTTTCAATTCCCATATATTCATAGTTTTGATGCAATCCTTTACAAAAAAAACTAATTGCTTCAGGATAATGCCCGTCTTTTATAGAGTTTCCAAATATTTTTATTGATTTTTCGTGTTGGTCATTAGCTAATCCTTGTGTTTCGTGAAATGCAGTTAATGAAAGATAAATTGAATAATAAGCTTGTGGAAAATTCCAATGCAAAGCAAACTTGTAAAATTCTTCATTATTTGCCAAAGTTGTTAATGTAAAAGCATATTCTGTGCTCCACGAATTCCACAATAATTTTCTAATGCTATCCAAATCAAAATCTTCATTCCTCAATTTTAAACTATTAAAAAATGCGTTCTTTTTCAAATTGAAACGTTCTGTATTGCATTCAATATGATATGCTACAGCAAAAAAATGATTGAAAAAAACTTGAGAAGGAATTGCTTTTCTTCTTTTTTCTTGTGTTTCTTTAAGTTTTTCTAACAATGTCATTTGTAAATTTCGGTTTTAGTTTCTTTCTGGTTTTTTAAGCTATCCAGCAACTTTTATATAGGTCTGAAAAACGTCATCCTTTTCACTTTTGCTAATCTGTAGCTAAATTATTACAAATAAAAACATTTTTACATATATAATCTTACATATCCTAAGCCATCATCCCCTTCACAAAAACCTCTACAAACTCTTTCATTTTAGCGATTATCCGATCCCCGATGGTTCTGGCTTGCAGGATGCTAGGTCTGTTGTCTAAGCATTGAAAAACTTCATCTTTTATTGGTTCTCGACCGCTGTAGATGTAGGCATCTATTAACGATTTGAATTGTGCTTTGTCTAGGTGCTCTTCCTCACATAATTTACCTAAAGCCAAGACTTTTTGATCTTGCCAGTATTTTTCAAATTCATCTTCAATAGAATCACTGTCTTTGATGTTCGGCATGTTCTCATCAATGAATTTTTGAATCAACTCTCTTTTGCTTCTTAACTGAATATCACCTCCCAATAAATCAAAGATGGCTTTCTTTTGCGCTGCAGCAGCGGTTGGTGTTTTCTCCCCTTTTAGTTGCGCTAGCAATTTCAGGATATACGCCACGTTGATTTGGTCTGTATGGATTAATTCTAATTCAAAATCAATGTCATCCAGAATCGATGTTTTTTTCTTTTCATTATCCTGTTTCACCTTTTGGTAGATGTCTAAATACTTGGCTTTGTAGTCTTCGTATTCTTGTTCATCAATTCCTAAATCTTCCCAATCAAAATCAGTGTAGGATTGCAACACATTCATGGCTCGCATCAACTTTCTGAACGCTTGTACAAATTGAGCATCTTCTTCTTCGCTTTTTAAATCATTTACACTTTGATAGGTGGGCGTAATTTCTCTTAAAAGTTTCAAGGCTTCGTCAAACTTCTCCGCAATTGCTTCATAATCGGGCATGGTCACTACTTCAACAGCCTCTTTATTCGAAAACAAAGTAATTGCATCATCAGTTGCTTTTTTAAGGTTTCTAAAAGCCAAAATGTTTCCTTGCGACTTCTGTTCTCCCAAAATCCTATTGGTTCTGGAATACGCCTGAATCAAGCCGTGTTGTTTCAAGTTTTTATCTACATACAGCGTATTTACTTTTTTAGCATCAAAACCCGTCAGCATCATATTCACGACAATCACAATATCCAATCGGTCTTTTTCGTGGTTGAAGTTTTCTTTTTCTCGGTCTTTTAATCGTTGGCTTATATTTTTGAAGTAATTTTCAAATTGTTGACTGTCTTTGGTCGAAAAACTGGTATTGTACATTTTGTTGTAATCTCCAATGTATTTTTCTAGCTTATCTCTGGTGTGTTTGGATTGATAGGTTGTTGGCTTTTCTGCCAAAACATCAAAGTCAACTTCGTCACTTGGCAAGAAATCTTGTGCTTCTTCTGAATCTTCATTGGTGCCATACGTAAAAATAGTAGCAATGCGCAAATCGTGTGCTCCAGCTTCTTTCTTTTGTTGAAAAAGTTCGTAATACTGAATTACATTATCAATACTACTTACTGCTAACAGTGCCGAATAGTCTTTATTGAACGTTTTTTGATCGTGATACGCAATGATGTAATCTACAATTTTATTGATTCTCTTTTCGGAATCCAGTACTTCTTGCTTATCAATGTCCTCTACTTCTATGTCGATAAAAGCATTGCTCTTGTTCTTATATTTCCCCACATATTCAATCCCAAAACGCAAAACGTTTTGATCCCGAATCGCATCTGTAATGACGTATTTGTGCAAGCAATTGCCAAACAAATCTTTGGTAGTACGTTTTCCTAAATCATTCTTAGAAGCGTTTTCGGCAAAGATGGGTGTTCCTGTAAATCCTATTAGCTGACTTTTTTCAAAGAATTTGGTAATACGGTCGTGTGTTTCTCCAAATTGTGAACGGTGACACTCATCAAATATAAAAACGATTTTCTTGTGTCGTAAAGCTTCTATTTTACCCGAAAACCGTTCTGAAATAGCATTGTTTAACTTTTGGATGGTTGTCAAAACCAACTTTGTATTGTCAGTCAATTGTCTTACTAACGATTGTGTATTATTAGTAACATCAACACTATCTTTTTTGAACGCGTTGAACTCATTCATGGTTTGGTAATCCAAATCTTTTCTGTCGACTACAAAAACGACTTTATAGACTTCGGGCAATTCCATCAAAATTTGGCTGGCCTTAAAGGAAGTTAAGGTTTTACCCGATCCTGTAGTGTGCCAAATGTAAGCGTTGTCATTCGAGTTTTTGACTTGGTGGATAATCGCTTCGGTAGCAAAAAATTGATACGGACGCAAAACCATCATTACCTTGTGGGTTTCGTTGATCACGATGTAATGCGCAATCATCTTACCCAATTGATTTGGGTTTAGGAAAGCAGCTGTAAACTCAGGTAACTCCGTGATGTTTTTATTATTGGCATCAGCCCAAAAGAAGGTTTGTTTGACCGATTGCAATTTATTGTTGGCCAAATATTTCGTGTTGACACCATTGCTAATCACAAACAATTGTACGTATTGAAACAAACCGTGATTGCTCCAAAACGAGTGCATTTGGTAACGATTGATTTGGTTGAATGCTTCTTTGATTTCGATGCCCGAACGTTTTAATTCTATTTGTACCAACGGCAAACCATTCACCAAAAGTGTGACATCAAAACGGTTTTTGTAACTTCCTTCCAGACTGATTTGATTGGTAACTTGATATAAATTCTTGCTGTTGTCCTCCGCATTAAAAAACCGAACGTAGAACGAAGTCCCATCTTCCTTGGTTAACTGAAAGCGATCCCGTAGTGTTTTAGCTTTTTCAAACACATTGCCTTTGGCCAAGTGATTCAAAACGGCATCAAACTCTTTGACTGTAAAAGCGGTTTCGTTAAAAACTTCCAACTGACTTTTAAGGTTAGAAATTAAAGCGTCTCCATCCTGAATTTTGACAGAGGCATACTTCAAACCAATCAATTGCTTGATTAAGTTGTTTTCTAATGTGGCTTCGGATTGGTGGCTCATATTATTTTTGTTCTGCGTTTTTTATTTCCAAATAGGTTCATTTTCCCAATCTAATGCATTTCCTTTTCCGTCTGATGGAATTCCGATGTATTGAATAGGCACCATTGGATATTTTTTAAATAGGTTTTGAAGCTTATCCTTTAAACTATTTCCCGGATTTGCCCTTGTTATCAAGTATTTCAAAACACAAATGAAGTAAAACATTCTTTTATTGTTTTCGAATGGTTTGCTTACCCAATTACCAACAGGTTTTAACAATTTTTCTGGTTCAATAGCCAAATCTCTGTTCCATAATCTCGAATGGTGCGCACAAATATTTCTTACATACGTGAGCGTATGAAGCCAAGATTCGAATACCGTCGGATGAACATCAAAGAAGTTGGCAATCCTTTTTTTGTCACTATTGTTTTTTAATCCTCTGTACAAATGAGATAATTCACCCATCGTCAATAATTCTAAACACATCCACGATGGCGGATTTGACGGTTTGTTGTAATGATCAATATAATGTTTGATAAACACTTCCGGGGTTCTTGCAGTTTTGGCTTTTGATATAATAGATTGAAAGTCAGAGTACGGGTCGACAAGATTACCTATTTTGTTGTAATAGGGTGTAATAAACAGATTTTGATTGTCCTGCCAATGGGAATCGTTATAATGCATTGCCATACCATACACCATTTGAGTACGAATGGCTACTTCAATGCGTTCAATACAATCAAAAACCAGTAATCTTAATTCCCGGTCAAATGAATACGTTTCGATGATTTGTTTGAAGTTGGTATTGGGATTGAATTTATCCTTTGTTTTTTGATAAGGCAAAAAATAGGCACTCAACCGATAATAACTTATTTCCTGTAGATAGTCAATTGCCTTTGGTTCATTGTCAACGACTAAATCCCTTTGTTTCAAAAGCGATATTTGATCCTGAAAGGACAGCGGTGTTTTGTTGTAGTTTTTTTTACTCATGGCCCAAAAAGAAAAAACCTCTCAAGTGTGCATCTAGGAGAGGCATGAGAGGTGTATTATTGTTAGTTGAGCAACTGTCAGAATAAAAAAATCGAGACACAAATGTGGCGATTTGTGGCGCAAATATGCGACATTTTTTTAAATCTACGATCTTTTTTAACGCTATTTTCATAATCAATTCATTATGTTATATTTTTGTAAAGGTGTCGAATTCGACACCTTTAACTTTTTACTGTCTTTTTTTACACAAATAGTTGCTGCAACAATCCTTTTTTAAATTCTTGCGTTTTTACTAATTCCCCATTTACCTGTTCTATTTTACTATCGATGCCCGATAAAAAATTGGCGATCTTTTGTTGTTCTTCGATGCAAGGAAATGGAATTTCAAATGTTTTATATTCTTCCGCATTTATACCAGGCTGACCTGATCTCATAGACATTACTCTAACCCATTTATCATATTTACTTGATTGGGTTTGCAAATAAACAAAAGCAGGAATTGCATTTTTAACATGAAATCTAATAAGAAACCCTGCAAAATACAAGATTCCATCCGATTTACGATACAAATAACTTTTTCCAACACTTGCGCCTGTCCTAGCAAATAATAAATCACCTTCTTTCACCCTGAATTTATCTTCAAGTTTGCCATCAGGAGAAGTAAATTTATCTGCATTTAAACCATTAGAAGATTCGTCAATATCAGTAATTCTTAAGTATTTATTCTGACCGTCATAAGCTGTTGCCGCTGCGTTCATGCCGTATGAAATATTCGAACAAACATCCCCCAACTTTTTCTCCTCCCAATCCGGATACTCCTGTCCATTCTCGTCTTTGAAGCGCAATTTACCTGAGAACAATTGTTGCATGACGCCTTTTTTGTATTGTTCTAATAATTCCTTTTTGCGGGACAATTGCTGTATTTTTTGATCGACCGCACTTAAAAAAGAAGCTATTTTTTGTTGTTCTGGGAGGGTAGGAAATGTGAAATCACAATTTTCTACAACATTCCAATCTGCTCGAGGCATTTTTGAACCACTTGATTGATTCGCTATATCAATAAATTTATTCGTTTGAACAATTTGAAAGAGAAAAGAATTAGTAATTTTCACCCCTTTCAGTACCCATATTTCTGAAGAGCAAACTCCTTCAAAAGGAGCTTGAAGATATTTTTTTAAGTAAGGTCTTAATTTACCAAAAAGCACATCACCTTCATTAAACTTATTTTTTATACTTCCAGAATTACTTCCGTCAATGAAACCAAGTAATTGACCAGTTCCGGTTTCCAGATGTTCTAATTCAATACATTTAGTAAAAGAGTTTTCTTTTATTGGATTGAATTTCCCTGATTTATTCGTTGCAATTTTTCCAAATTTTTCAAATTGCCACTCCACATCAAATCCAGGAAAACGCAATTTTGGTACGTTTAGGCTATTCATGACGGGTGGTTTTTTGCGTTAGGGATAGGAACGGCATCCTTTTGTGGAGCGCAGCGGAACAAAAGATAGAGTGGATAGCCCGACCCGCCTTTTTCTGGCGAGGAACGCCCCAATAATCGTGTGTGTATAAAGTGTTATTCATGATTAAAATGGGGTTTCAATTCCTAGTTCAGTACAAAAACCGGCAATGGTAGCATCGGTAGTTTTGCTTTCATGGGCTAAGGCGCGTAATTCTTGGGTTATGGCTTGTAGGTCTATGGCATCTTCCTCCTCAAACGTGTCTACGTAGCGCGGGATGTTCAGGTTGTAATCGTTGGTTTCTAATTCGCTCAGCTGCGCCAAATAGCTGTATTTGTCTTCGGGCAAACGGTTTTCGTAGGTACTAATGATTTTGTCAATATCCTCGGTACGCAACACGTTTTGGGTTTTTACTTTCTCAAAATGTTGGCTGGCATCAATAAACAATATGTTATCTGGATTATCGCGTTTTTTCTTTAGAACCAAAATACAGGTTGGGATGCTGGTTCCGTAAAAAATATTAGCGGGTAAACCTATTACGGCATCGAGGTAGTTTTTCTCCTGAATCAAATACTGGCGAATGTGTCCTTCGGCACCACCACGAAACAAAACGCCGTGTGGCAAAACAATGGCCATGGTTCCGTTATCGTCTAGCTGGTGCACCATGTGTTGCACAAAAGCAAAATCAGCTTTAGAGCTTGGGGCGAGTTTGCCATAAGCAGAGAAACGATCGTCGGTCATGTGCAGCGGACTCGCAGACCAGTTGGCCGAGAATGGCGGATTGGCCACGATGGCTTCAAAACGCAAATCGTAATGTTGTGGGCGTTCTAGTGTATCTTCGTTTTTAATATCAAAACGTTTGTAATGTACATCGTGCATGATCATGTTCATGCGGCACAAGTTGTAGGTGGTAGGATTCATTTCCTGACCGTAAAAAGCGCTTACATCTTTTACTTCTTTGGCTACACGCAATAGTAAGGAACCAGAACCGCAAGTTGGGTCGTAGACGCTTTTGAGTTTGTCTTTGCCAACCGTAACTAATTGTGCCAAGATGCTACTGACTTGTTGTGGCGTATAAAATTCGCCTGCTTTTTTTCCGGCACCACTAGCAAACTGTCCTATTAAATATTCGTAGGCATCGCCTAGTACATCACTATCGGTGTTTTCTAGGTCAAAGTCGATTTCGTCAAGGTGAATCAAGACTTTTACGATTAATTCGTTTTTATCCGCTTCGGACTTTCCTAGTTTGTGAGAGGTTAAATCTAAATCGGAGAATAAGTTTCCAAAATCTTCTTCGCTTTCAGAGCCCATGGTACTTTGCTCAATGTGCGTGAGTACTTTGGCAAGATCGCCTAGAATGAAATTGTTTTTTCCGCCTGCGTTGCCTCTGCGTGCTAGTTCTGAGAACAAATCAGCTGGCTCTAAGAAAAAGCCTAATTTATCAATAGCCAGTTGTTTTATTTCTTGCATCAAAAGGGCTTCGTCAGGATGTCCTATCACTTCTTGAAAAGTCAAACCGTCGGGTTGTAGGATGGTGTTGGCGTACAAATCCATTTTAGTACTCAAGTACTTGTAGAAAATGAAACCTAATATGTAATCTCTAAAATCATCGGCATCCATTTTCCCACGAAGGGTGTTTGCGATGTTCCAGAGTTGTTGTTCTAATTTTTGTTTTTGTTCGGCTGCCATGAAGCGGTTATTGTTTTGAATTATTTGCAATTTGCGCTAAAGTATTGAATAAATCTCTAAAGCAAAAGAGGAAACTAGTAAAGCGATTTTCAAATTGCAATAATTCTATACCGTTTGAATTCTTTTAATTGTATTTGTAAATAAACGAAGTTTAAAGTTCGTTTACCATACCCACTTTTAGTGATATTAAACCACAGTTTTTCATTTCAATGAAACTGAAAAAAAATTACACCATAATGAAATTCAGTTTCTTGATTAATCAAAAGGACAATTAGTACTAAAAAAGATTAAATGTCAGTCTTCTTTTTGAAATCAAGAACTCCAATCAGCTTGATATCAAGTAATGAATGACATAATTTTAGATTTAGTTTACTAATAAATATCTTCCTAATGACCTTACATTTGAATAGAATTATAAAATAAACTATTCCTCATCTTCACCATCATTATTTTCAATGCTCTCACAATCATCTAGCAAACTTTGAGCATTATTTAATTCCGATTGGACATCATCTAAATAACTTTCTGCTTCACTATAATTCCGTGAACTAGTGCAATCGTCACTGTAATTTATAGCGTTTTCTGCCGCCTCAATTGCACTATCACATCCTAAACTTCTGGCATTGTTAAGAACACTTTCAGCGTCAAATCGTAAATCTTCAGCTTCATCCCAAATTTCTTCTAATGTAAAGCTCTGCCTTGTTCCATGAACGTATTGGCCTTTTTTGCCTAAATAGAAAAGGAAAGACTCGCTTGAATCCGTAATTATGTTGTTATTCATATTAGCTTTCTTATACTCTCCGGGGATATATCGGCTGTTTGATGGGACATTTACGGTATCTGTATTTGATTTATTATCGCAAGAAGCAAAGGCTAAAATTCCTGATAAATAAATAATTGATTTCATTTGATTTGATTTCATTTGTTTCTTTTGTTATCATTCTATTGATAGCTACTAATTTCAAAACACGCTCATAGCAAATATAGTTTTTTAAGCAATACATAGTAGGGGTATTCGTGCATTATTTACCGCGTACCTCCTAAACATTGTTTACATGAAAACATAATTAATTAAGGAGCACCGAAGTTATATTTAATCTCCTCGTTAAAAAATCATCGTTTAACAAAAAATTAAAAGGATTGGAACAATTGAATCTTTCTTATTCCCTACTTGATACTGATAGGCCGTTCCTCATCATGAATATTCTTGTTTCAAAATAATTTAGCAAGATAAAGGAGCAACTGCCAAAATATACAGACCTACTTTAAACTATACCACTAAAATTTCTTCAAAACCGAAGTGGAGTAACAAAAAGACCTTCCCTTCCTCAGGTCGGGAGCGTCTTTTTGCGTTTAATTGGTACAACCACTATGGTAAAATATATCAATACATAAATTCCTCTCCCATATTTTACCAAATAGGTTGCCATCTTTTGTAAGGGATATTTAATATCCCTTTTATCCTTTTAAAGGACTTCTTTTCTTTTAAAAGTTACGGTCAAAGAAAGGAAGCAAAAGAACACCGCAATATTAAAATTAGATTTTGCAGCATTGCTTTTTAATACATTGACTGTTATTTCCAAATATAATGGCCTACGGAAAGACATTTAATGTTTTCGAACTCTGCTAATATATTGGCTAATTTTTGAAATATCTATTAAATACGATGCATAAGGCAAAGCTTTTCAAAGGCAGTCCACACCTAATTGCCTTAAGGAATGATTTTAAAAAACCTCGAATATGAACACATCGTTGTAATGAAAGAGCACTAGCTTGGCCTGCAATAAGTGAATTTAAGTTAAATTTTAACACACTTCGTTTTAGTATCTCTAATCTACTATCCTATTCTTAATGGTATAATTTAAGCTTTTTCTCATCAATTTCAGCAATCAAATGAGTTACGTTGTTTACCTTTATACATATTTCACCCTAAATCTGATGTAATCTATCACGCATGATATCTTAAATAATAAATAATCCATGAAACGTCTTTTTTTATATCATGAGTTTTTTAAATACATTCAATTTCAATACAAAAACTACTTTTAACAGGGTTACGATCTCATTATTTAAACATGCGCTATAACTTATTTCACAAGAGGATAGTTAAATAATACTATAATTAACTTTCCACTCTGTGACTCAATAGAAAAGTCTTTCAATTAATACGTTGATTCGTGTAAGCTATAAAACTTCAATTTCGGTCATATTCCTTGCAATATTTCAAATGGGTTTTTTACAAACGATTATAAATTTTATGCTCATTTAATTTTGACATAGCTATTTTATTCTACAAGTTTACTTTCGCATGGTTAGCTAAAGGTAAATTTGTATATCTTTAGAAAACAAATCAAAAGCCTACTACTAACATTTAATAGATAAAAATAGCAATTTAGCAGTAAGATGTACAATTCAACTGATTATATAAAGTCATTCCTTGGGTTAGGGACCAATTAATTAATAAGTTCCTTCAAACTCGTAAGCGAACACATCTCAAACTAGAAAAAATCTAAAAAACTAGTAAAACTATATTTTACTGTCGCCTAGCAAAAACAATTATTTTATCTATTTAATGGCCGAGCGATGGGGCACCTTCATGACCTCATAAATGATTTTGAGGTGGTATTTTACGGTGTTTTCTGAAATGTGCAGTTTGTTGGCGATTTCTTTGTTGGTCAAACCATTTTTAATCCAAGTGATGATATCGCGTTGCCTATCTGTAAAATCGTATTCAGGCAGGATGACTGTTACGGCATCATCGGTTTTTTGTTGGTGCGTTAACTTTTCAATTTCACCATAAATACGGGTATTTTCTTGTTCAACAAGTATTCTACGAGTTTTGTTAGAATAGTACAAACGCACTGCAAAATACAGTAACAACAGTAATGCCACGATTACGCCGTACAATATGTAATCAAGGTAGCGTGCGTTTTGCTCTCTCAATTTGGTGTTTTCTCGTTCTAATTGCAGCTCTGCCAACTCGAGTTTACCATTGGCATCGGTGGCATCGTATATTTTTACAATTGAATCGAATTTTTTTTGAACATCAAATGCGTTTTTATAATCGTTATTTTCTTGATAAGTATTGCGCATTACTTCGTACAGGTACATTTCGTACTTAATCTTTTTATACTTTTTGGCAATAACTAAACCTTCTTTGAATGCGTTATCGCGTTGCGCGACTAACTTCATTTTATTGTACACTTCAATTTTTTTACCATAAATATTGGGTAAATGTTCTGGTGCTTCGGCTTTGATGATGGCCGCTGCTTCGTCTAACAATTGCAGGGCTTCGTCATACTTTTTATCTAACATTTTTAAGTAGCCATCTTGCATGATCAACCACGATTTAGTACCTGCCGTTAAGTGTTTGTAGCCATCTGCACGTAAGATTACCAATAATGCGGCAGCCTTGTCGTACTCATGATTATCAAAATATACAAAACATTTCTCGGCTGAAATGGTATTGGTAACTTCTTGAGGATGATCACTTTTCATTCCTTCCAAAAGTGCTTGCTCCAGTTTATTTAATGCTTTGGTGTAGTTAAAAAGTCGTTTGTAGGTGTACGACATATACAAATACGCAAAATATTTATCGTACGACGAAGCGCTAGAATTGGTTGTAATTTTGCTTAAAACAATAATCGATTTCTCGTATTGCTGTGCATCGTTATAGCCATTTATTTGTTTTTCGAGTTTTATGATGTGTGGAGGTTGCCCTAAAACGGCGCAAATTCCTGTTAGAAAAATCATAAAAACCAAAGCGTACTTTTTTATCATTTTTAACTTTTTTTCAAAGATAATAAATGCAGTAGATTTTTAACAAAAATAATAATTTTCACAAACTATTCATTTACAGCATTTTAAACAAAAGACTACCCGACGGGTAGTCGGCAAAACTACCCGCTAACTACCCGCTCTAATCTAGGAAAATCTAAAAATCGTGTTAATCTTTGCACTATCAATTAAACACTATTATGCAACAACTGCTTAATTTTTTAAAACTCCTTTTTCTGAAAAGAGACGAAGCCATTTATACTTGCTTTCAAAACAACATCAAACTCACCGATAAAAACATCAACGAAGTGAGACAAATTTTGAATAATCACAAAACCACAATCCAACAGTAAATAAAAACTTTAAATCACAATTTAATATGAAAATTAAAAAATTACTCTTGTGTGCTCTCCTTGCCTGCATTGGCAACCATACTACCTCAAGGAGCCAAAACACTTTCAACATTAGTAATGGTGCTTTTGTAATTGGTTCCGGTAACGTAACACTAAATTACGGCGGTACTTTATTTAGGAACAACGGTACATTTACCAACAGTAATGGAACGCTCATTTTATCAAGAAATACAAACGTTCAAGGAACTGGTGCCATTAACACCCGAAATTTCACTGCTGCACATGCATCTGGTAGCAGTATTTTAAACAATCGAGTTAATGTTACTGGGACATTGCATATTCCAAACGGGGTACTGAATGCCAACAACAATTTAACTTTAATTTCTAATGCAGCGGGATCAGCAGTAATCGCTCCTTTTACTACAGGAAGCATTACCGGTAAAGTTACCGTTCAACGCTACATTCCGCAAGGTAAAAGAGCGTTTCGCTTTTTGAGTCCGGGTGTTACTACAGACAATTTTGTCAGCAACAACTGGCAATTAGGCACACACATTACTGGCTCAACAACAGGCGCTAACGGTTTTGATGCTACTGGTACTGGTAGCCCATCGTTGTTTACTTACAATAACAACCAAGCTACTGGAAGTGGTTGGGCAGCAGTAACCTCTACGGATGCTACCAATTTACAAGCTGGTCAAGGCTACCGACTTTTAGTTCGTGGAGACCGAAATGTAAATATCAATAGCAATTCGTTGCCAACAATGAATACAGCGGTTACTTTGAGCGCAACGGGTACGATACGCAGTGGAAATGTAGTTTTTGATACTGCCTTAAATGCTACTAGCAATTTGGTAACCAACGGTTACAGTTTAGTAGGTAACCCTTATGTAAACACCGTAGACTGGAACGCCTTAACTAAAGTAGGTTTAACCGACTCGTATTACATTTGGGACCCCAACATGGGTACTGCCGCACAAAGAGGGCGTTATGTGGTGTATAGCAGCACTACGGGTTCAAGCAATGTGGCCTCTGCAGCAAACCAATACATTCAGCCAGGGCAAGCTTTTTTTGTACAAAACAGCGTACTAGGAACGCCTGGAACACTGACATTTCAAGAAAGTAACAAAGTAGGTAATGGCAACTTGACTAGTGTTTTTAGAACACGAAAAAATCCGATGGCTCGTTTGGACTTGAGCGTTTACGAAACTAGCGAATTAACTACAGGCGGTTTCCCTATTGATGCTACTGTAGCTGTTTTTGACGCTGCTTTTAGCGCCGATATTGACAACGCTGATGTTGCTAAACTAAGTACTGGAACAGAGAACCTTTCTATTAGTAACAATACCAAAACATGGGCTATTGATGCTCGTGGACCAATTAGCGAAAAAGACGAAGTACTCTTGAATTTACAAGACTTTCAAGCCAATAAAAACTACAGTTTCCGTACACAGTTTTCGAATTTTGATGCATCAGTAAGTCCGTTTTTGGTAGATAAATTTTTAGGAACTAGCACTGCAATAACAACCGATAATGCTACAACACTAAACTTTACAACCACTTCAGCAGCGGCATCGTATGCAAGTGATCGTTTTAAAATAGCGTTTACAAACAAAACTTTAGACACGAAAGATTTTGAAGCAGCGCAATTACAATTGTACCCGAACCCTGTAGTAAACGGTCAATTTTCAATTGATTTACCAAATACCATGAGCGGAACAGTTAACGTAAAAATCATCAACTTGATTGGACAAACGGTTTACGAAACCAATACCGAAGCCAAAAACAGCATTCGCATTAACACGCAATCACCGCTGCCGCAAGCTGTTTACTTGGTACAACTAACCAACAATGGCGAACGTTTTACTAAAAAAATTACTGTTAACTAATTACACTATTACTCATGAAAAAACAGACTTTATCCATACTACTTAGCCTTACTGCTTTACTGTTTCCGTTTGTAACGGCATTGGCACAAGAAGATTTTAATGATGATGTACAAGATGTACCTGCAGCACCCATCAACGACTGGATTCCTGCTCTATTGCTACTTGCTATTGCTATCGCTTTTTATTTCTTTAAAAAACAGCACATTAGTAACAAATTATTAAACGAAAAGTAAACTAGAATCATTTAACACAAAACAATCAAAATATAATAACGCCTCCTACAATAGGCAAACAATCAAAATAATAAACCTTTACAAACATGAAAAAACTTTTCTCTTTAGGCCTTAGCCT